>CAZITZ010000030.1:0-5832 GCA_964542295.1 uncultured Desulfurococcaceae archaeon | reverse complement strand
TTTGATGTAATTAGAGGCAGGGGTCTAAGAATCGTAAGGATTGAGGTAGTCTAGCCATGGCTTATTTGGATGACCCAAGGTTACTAGTTATAGAGGATAGACTTAGAATAGTTAAGAATATAGTACCTGTAATGAGTTCTAAAGGTGGCGTTGGCAAGACCTTAATAGCGTCATTAATGGCTTTAATTTCAGCAGAGAATGGTTTGAGGACAGGATTATTTGATCTAGATATAACAGATCCTTCAGCTCATATAGTCCTTGGAATAGATCCCTCTAAAATTCAGCCTATTGAAGAGAAAGGTGTTATACCACCTAAAATCCACGGTATAGAGTTCATGACCGTAACCTACTATTCTCAAGAAAACCCTATACCGCTTAGAGGTTTTGAGGTAGATAATGTAATTAGGGAATTATTAGCTATAACTCGATGGGGAGAACTCGATATATTATTTATTGATACACCGCCTGGATTATCTGATGAATCACTGGATGTACTAACATATTTTAGAAATCCTAAACCAATAGTTGTTACAACGCCCAGTCCATTATCAATAAGGTCCGTTGAAAAACTACTTACGGTACTCATTGAACAAGGCATTGACTTACTTGGTATTATTGAGAATATGGTGCTAACAGAGACTACTAGTAATATATATGATCTATGTAGGAAATTCAATGTTAGATATATTGGAAAAATACCCTATGATCCAAGTATAGATAGTGTGCTAGGAAATATCAATTCTATAAAGAATACTTTATTCTATAGGAATTTAAAAGAAATATTTAAACAGATAGAGAAAATGCTGATCTACGATGAAAGTATATGATCCTTGTTCAAAGGATCTAAAGAATCTACTGGAGAGGCTTTTATGCCATGAAAATTATTTAGTAGTATGTATAGGATCGTGGCTTCGAATGGATGACCGAGCTGGATTAGAAGTTTGCAACCTAATAGGTTCATCAACTAAATCAGTTATTTGTGAATATGGTTTAGAAAATTGTTTAGGTGAATTAATAAATAGTAAGGCTAGTAATCTATTGCTTGTTGATGCCGTTGTTAGTGATAGCTCCTCTCCAGGATCTATCATATATACAGATGTAAGTGAAGTTAGTAATGGATTTCTAGCTACTACACATAATATACCAATCAGTACTGTAATAAAATATTTAAGAACATTTGGTATAGCAAGTAATGTCAAGGTCCTTGGAATAAGAGTTAAGAGTCTTGACTTCGGAGACACTATAACTCCTGAGGTATCTAGATCTATAGTGTGCCTATCTAGAATGATAAGAGAACTATTGAATACATGTAAAATTATTTAGAATATTTTACTTAATCATTTTC
Organism: uncultured Desulfurococcaceae archaeon; assembly: GCA_964542295.1. Taxonomy (GTDB): domain Archaea; phylum Thermoproteota; class Thermoprotei_A; order Sulfolobales; family Desulfurococcaceae; genus CAZHDB01. Next base: position 4,487 of record CAZITZ010000030.1, on the reverse strand, counting down.
TAATCCTCAATGGCTCCTCCACAATTCTATTCTTCCAATAAACCTTCTTGGATAAGGCTGCTTTTAGTAAACCTATTGATAAAATTATACCAAGTATCGGAGACACTATAGAATATAATTTACTATATCTATTCAATTCTGCACCATATACATGGTTTATAACTAATAATGTATACTGTATTATACCTAAGACCGTAAGTATTTGAAATCCATACACTATCCCATATACTAAAGTAATTATGGGTAAATAATATCCTAAGAATACCAGAAATGCGCTTAGTAATGCCCTTGATTTCTTAACTCCATGTCTCCTCAATACCCTAGCTAGAACATCTATGGTATCATGGATTTCGTCATACCACTTAGTAATCACATTCCCCGATGTATGAATAATCTTTATATCATATCCATTTCTTTTTACATGTTCTGCAAAATCTCTATCTTCTACAATGCTATCTTTAACAACTTTGTGTGTTCCTAGTTCTTCATATAGCTTCTTTTTGATGCCCCAACAACATCCATAATACCATGCTAGTTTCTTATTCTTATTATATACTCTATTAAAACCCATGAAGGCGTGGGAGAACGTTGTTAATAGCGTTTCTACAAGCTTGCATTTAATAGTTCTACACATAAATATAGGAAATAGAGATACTATACCATTGGTCTGCAGTATCATATTCGTTACTTTTAATAACAAGTCCTTTGATTTAATCCATGTATCTCCATCAATAAAGAATAATATGTCTCCATTGGACGATCTATATCCAGTATAATATAGGTAAGGCTTAGGCATCCATCCATGTGGTATCTTATCTACTCTAATATATTTGATATTTTTATATTTCTTCATATACTCTTTAACTACATCAGCTGTATTATCAGTACTATTATCATCTACAACAATTATTTCCATGGCTTCGCTTCCCTTCTGATTAGTTAAGCTTTTAAGTAGAAGCGGTATAGTTTCTTCTTCATTCCTAACAGGTATTATTACTGATACATGGGATCCTTCATTTTTTCCATGACAATTATCTTCTAGTTTAAATAAACATTTAATACTTGATTTTATAGAGTAAAGGGCGTATAACCATATGATCATATTTATTATTGATAGTATCTCTAGACCAAAAGCAATTACCAGCGCTGCACTAGCTTCCTGTAACAGCATGATTCACCAACTATAACTAGTTTATTTACTAGACTAGGAAAATAGGTTTTTATCTAAGAATACGTAGGAGAGGGTTAGGGGGTTTAGGTAATGGCGTCTACGGATGTAAAGCTTAGTCATGGCGCTGGAGCTAAAGAGATGTGGGAATTCATACAAAAATATATTGTATCTAAAGTACCAAAGAATCTATGGAAGACAGTTAATGGATATGGACTTGACGTATTAGATGATGGGGCGGTAATTAAGATTGGAGATAACTATATTGTAATATCCATTGATTCCTATACTGTTAACCCTATATTTTTTAAAGGTGGTAATATAGGTGAACTTGCTGTATCGGGTACATTAAATGATCTTGTGATGATGGGGGCTAAGCCTACAGCTTTCATGGATACCATTGTTGTTGAAGAGGGATTTCCTACAAGAGACCTTGAAATCATTATTGAGTCCATGGTAAAGATCTTGAGAGAAGAAGGAATTCCATTAATAGGCGGTGATTTTAAGGTTATGCCAAAAGGATCAATAGATCGTATTGTTATAACTGGCGTAGGCATAGGATTAACTTCTAAGCCCATTATTGATGTAATGATAGATGAAAACGATGCAATTATTGTAACTGGCCCTATAGCAGAACATGGTGCGGTAATAATGGCTCATCAACTTGGTATGGAGAATGAAATCAAAGATTTACAAAGCGATACAAAACCATTAACTAGGACTGTTCTTCCAGTTATTGAAAGATTTAAAGAGTATATCCATGCTGCACGTGACCCTACACGTGGTGGTTTAGCTGCTACCCTATATGAATGGGTTTCAGAAAGCGATCTTACAATAATTATTGATAGAAATAAAATACCTATTAGAGATAGTGTTCGATACTTTTTAGATGCTTTAGGCATCGATCCTTTAAATATGGCATCTGAGGGAATAGGTGTCCTTGCTGTAGAACCCAGTATTGCAGATGATATAGTTGAAGAGCTTAGAAAGGTAGGGGAGAACCATGCAGCTATTATAGGTAGAGTAATTAAGGTAAATAATCCATTATTAAGGGGTAAAGTCATAGCTATTACAGAAGTTGGTGGTAAGGTAATAGTAGAGCCAAGATCAGTTAACTTGCCAAGGATATGTTAGGGTGTATAAATTGTGCTTGGGTGTACCTGCTAGAATCATAAATGTATTTGAAAAAGATGGTTTACGTATAGCAAAGGTTATCATGGGCGGTATTGCTAGGGATGTCATAGTAGTTACAAATGAGGATCTCAAGGAAGGAGATTACGTTATTGTACATGCAGGTATGGCTATTTCAAAAATTGATGAGAATGAATTAGAGACTATATTAAATATTTGGAGAGAACTTGAACAAGTAATCATTGAGAATTAATAGATATTCAAATGGGTATCAGCTTATGAAATACGCTTTAAGAATAGTTGTTACTGGAATTGTTCAAGGCGTGGGCTTCAGGCCTTTTATTCATAGAATAGCCTTGTCTAATAGACTATATGGATACGTTAAAAACGTTGGTGGATCTGAAGTAGAGATTTGGATTGAAGGTGCTTATGAAAATTATTCTAAATTCATAAGAGATCTCTATTCTATGAAGCCTCCTCCAGCAGTTATTGATGAAGTGGAGATTTATTTTGAAGAACCTAGAGGGTATACTACATTTAATATACTTAAGAGTGAAAAAGGTAGATTAAAATATTCCATGATACCTCCTGATCTAGGTATATGTGAATACTGTTTAAAGGAGATACTTGATCCAAGTGATAGAAGATATAGGTATGCATTTAATTCATGTGCTTGGTGTGGTCCGAGATATTCTATGATGTATAGTGTACCATATGATCGAGAAAATACTTCTATGAGAAAATATAAATTATGCAGTAAATGTTTTCACGAATATACTAATATAAATGATATTAGACGATATCATGCACAAGGTATAAGCTGTCCAAAGGATGGGCCGAAGTTATGGATAACTGATTCTAGGGGAGAGGTTATCGATACGAAGGATCCTATTAAGGAGGCTGCCAAATTAATAGATGAAGGATACGTTTTAGCAATAAAGGGTCTTGGAGGATATCATATAGCAGCCCTAGCCAGTAATGATGATATTGTGTTAAAGCTTAGAGAAAGAAAGAAAAGACCTACAAAACCTTTTGCCGTTATGGCTTTAGACATAAGTATTGCTAGAAAACTAGTATTTATAGATGAAAACGCTAGGATTCTTCTAGAATCTCCGCAAAAACCTATTGTTTTACTAAAGAAGAAACCTGATACGCCCGTTTCAAGATATGTCTCGCCCGGATTATCTCATGAGGGAGTTTTTCTTCCATATACTGGTCTCCATTATCTTCTGCTTATGGAGACACGTGATAAATTCTTGATAATGACTAGCGGTAATAGACATGGTAAGCCCATGTGTATTGATGAGAAGTGTGCTTATAATGAATTAGGTAGTATTGTTGATTATTTCTTGGTACATGATAGGGAAATTGTTAATCGAGTAGATGACTCGGTTATTAGATTTACATGTGGTAAGCCTATTCTTCTACGCAGAGGTAGAGGTTATGCACCTATATGGATAAAGATCCCGTTTAAACTATCTAACAAATACATAGCTTTCGGTAGCGATCTACAGACTGCAGCGGCTATAGGCTTTGATAATAAGATTGTTCTAACTCAATATATTGGCGATGTTGATGATTTTGATGTACTTGATGATATGGATAAGTATGTAAGATTTCTAGCTGATAACTATGGTATAAGCCTTGATAAAGCCGTATTGATCGTTGATAAGCATCCAGATTATAGTTCTAGGAAGCTCGCTGAAACGTATGCAAAGCATTATGGAAATAAAATTATAGAAGTGCAACATCATGTAGCTCATGTGCTATCAACAGCAATAGATCATGGAGTTTATGATAATGTTATTGGCATAGCTATTGATGGCATAGGCTATGGCGATGACAATGCCATATGGGGTGGAGAGGTAATAGAAATTAATATGCATAAGGGTTCTTATAGGAGAATAGGCCATTTAGAATATCAGCCTCTTGTAGGCGATCGATCGGTATATTATCCTATTAGATTTTTCTTATCTGTATTAAATAAGAGGCTAAATTATAAGGAATTAAAGAGAATCATAAATAAGTATGAACTTTATAAATTTGTTAGTGGAGGATTTAGAGAATTAGAGATTCTATTAAGAAGTATTGAAAAAGGTATGTACATGAATACTTCTAGTATGGGTAGATTACTTGATGGAGTCTCTGCTTTTCTTGGAATATCTACTTATAGAAGTTATGAAGGTGA
>CAZITZ010000029.1:12020-13129 GCA_964542295.1 uncultured Desulfurococcaceae archaeon | reverse complement strand
CTTAGATACAATCACTAGATACCCTTCCGATGATGTTATAAAGTTTATTTGCTGATAACCCTTGTCCAGCATTAAGCTTAGAACAGCTTGTCCCTCATTATATGGATCAGTTACATTAACAGGTATAGCGTATGCCATAAGATACTGATCACCAATAATGGAGTACCCAAGCAATGATGCGTCACCATATACTTGAGCTAATACGTTCAACACATCATTATTTACTGTATTCATTACATCATTTGGAAGTGATGGTGATGTAGTAGTTGTAGTGGTTTCAGTAGAAGTTGTAGTAGTTGATTGGGTTTCAGTGGTCGTAGTAGTTAATGTTGTAGTTGTTGTCTCAGTAATAGTTGTAATTGTCGAAGGGCTTGTTTCAGTAGGCCATTCAGGAGTTATATCAGTTTCTCCTCTTTGTCCATTCCATGTACCGCTATCAACACCTCCAGGTGCTTCCCATGTTCCTGACATAGCGTCTCCAGATACTGTTCCAGTGAATGTAGCTCCTCCAGCCCATCCAAAAGTTATTTGGTTACTGACTAGTTTTATCTGTACACCCATTGCTTTAACTTGATACGGGCTTGTTAATGTTAGTATACCAACATATTTGTCTCCAACCTTCTTTATCCTAGCTGCCCATCTTCCTGTTCCATGTTGACTCGTATACGTACCATACCATGGTCCCTCAATATTTACTTCTTCCATAGATGTTGATGTTTTAGATGTTGTTTGTGACTGTTGTACTGGAGTAGTCTCTGTCGATGTAGGCGTGGATGTCCCACTTTCTGAAACTGGTGCTTGCACAGGCTGTAGTATTAAGAATACACCAATTACACCAGCTACTATAGCTAGAGTTATTAAAACGAGAATTAATGGACTTAATTTCACTTCTATTTACACTCCAAATACTTTTATAACATTGATATATTAGGTCTCCCTAATATATATGTCGGATAATTACTGCTTTCTAAAAAACTCTATTTAATGTATGGTAAAATAATTAAATTACTAAATAGATTCCATGAATTAAATAGATCTCTAAGGAAAAGCTTGTAAAAACTATTTATATTTTAGAGAGATTATAGGGTATTTATGGTTTAGCTTAACAC
>CAZITZ010000029.1:10409-11920 GCA_964542295.1 uncultured Desulfurococcaceae archaeon | reverse complement strand
ATTGATATGGATCCCTATGTATAAAGTGGGAGCGTCAATATCTAATACATTATATGGCTATATCGATTATAGTATACTAAGAATTACTACAAAAATACCAATTATTCTTTTCATATATGGTACTGCATATCTTATTTATAGATACTTTGGTAGAAAACCTCTTGGTTATTTCCTCTTATATTATGGCGTATATGCAATAATTGCTGGATACCAATTTGATGCAATAGCTGTATTTGGATTACTAGCTTCATACATATTTTTAGTTCAAAATAGGCCCGTACTAACAGGTATATCTTATTCCCTAGCATTACTTACTAAACATGCTCTTGCAGCTGTATTTCCATATCTTCTCATTGTCTATTGGAGAAGAACTGGTTCAAAAGCGACAATAAAGTTTATGCTAACAACTATTTTAATTTGCTCAATAATCATATTACCATTCTTCATAAGTGATCCAAGTAGTTTTCTATCTAAAGTATTGATATTTCACAGTCAAAGATACCCACAATTACTAAGTATTTATGCTATACCATTATACATCGTTCATTATAATTATTGGCTCTTACCAAGCTTTATAACTTGGATATGGATAATACCATATATAACAATATACCTTATTCTCCTATTCTTATTATCAACATCACGCTGTAATAGAGACTGCATACTCCTGGGATATACTTCTCTCATAATTACAATGATCCTGCTAAATAAAGTCGGTAACACAAATTATCAACTATGGTATGCTCCATTTCTAGCGATATTTGTTTCAAAATATAATAGTAAATTTATGAAGACACTATACATCATACTTCCGATAATAACGATCCTTCTACATGACTTTATGACATTATATAGTGCTGCCGTTGTACAAGGACAGTATTTCATAACAGAAGATCTAAGATACTATGATGCTGAGGATCTAGTACTACAGTCATTTAAAGATGCACCAATATATGGAGATATAAAGTTGCCTCTATTAATATCTAGAACATACTTTTACAATTTACACTTAGTATTTTATGAAAATATATGGCTTACACGATTACTTCTTACAATAGTATATCTATCATCATTAGGTTACTTTCAATACAAAATACTTAAGGAATTGAAAAACAAATGTGGCTTCAATATAAAACTATTAAAAGGGGTTGTACAGAAACCATGAATTAATAAAGTATCTAATATATTGTTCACAAACTAATGATTCATTAATAGAAACTTATACTCTATTTTCTTCTACTATAATTAGGGGAACCAAAGATCAATGCTTCAGCATAAACAGCATGTTCATGCCCTAGATCTATGATATGTTCAAGTAGTTCATGAATCACACTACGATTTATTTCCTCAATAATCTCTGATATATCCGGAGGATGATTTGTAAGCCATCGTGCATTAATAACTATTTCATCTTCGTCAAGCCATGCTAACCCATCATCTTCGCAAAGAACAATTCTAAATCCACAGCCTTCGAAAAGGCACTTGATCCTGTTATTCATTTGTTTACCCCC
>CAZITZ010000029.1:0-10309 GCA_964542295.1 uncultured Desulfurococcaceae archaeon | reverse complement strand
TATCTTCATCACCTTCAACACCAAGCGGTGGATATCCATCAACTATCCCCAATATAGCTCTACCCTGATTTGTTTCAGCAACTATCACTTGCACAGGATTAGCTGTCGCAACCATAAGCTCTACGACTTCAGGCACGTGCTTAAGTGCATTAAGCACATTTATTGGATAAGCATTTCTAATAAAGAGTACAAAATAGTGTCCACCGCCGATCTTCTTAGCAACCTCTATAGCGGTATTTACAAGTTCATCATCATTCCCATCATACCGTATAAGTCGTTTACCACTTGCTTCAAGAAATGCTAATCCAAATTTAATATTAGGTACGCTATTTACTAGTGCTTCATAGATATCCTCAACACTCTTAATGAAGTGAGTACGTCCTATTATGACATTAGAATTCCTCGGTATAGGTATATCTATTACTATAAATTTCAAGTTATTAGACAAGATGAACACCTCTATTAGTTAGCTCTCAATATATTTTGTAATTACATTCTATAAAGAATTTTATGACTTATTTATTCATATGAGTGGTATGCAATAATTAATGATTATATAATAAATTACATTGTTATTCCGCTAAAGAGGCCTTTTGGAGTTATGTATTCTATGATGACTTCTTTAGCAAGTTCCTCTGCTAACTGTTTCTTATCTGCATCCTTGGCGATTTCTCTAGACACATATATCCTAAGCATTATCTTAAACATTATTCCCTCCTTTTCAAGTAACTCTGGAATAGTAAGTTTTCTTGTATTTCTAATAGAGCCATTTACTGCTCTACATAATTGTATAAAGCCACTGGGAACAGGAGGGGTCGGTTTTAGTGTACTAAGTGATACCCAGAAATCATCTTTATAACTACTAAGTATCGTATCTTCAACTCTTTCCTTAAGATCTTTTTCAATACCTTCTCTTAGACTCATGCTCCACTTAAGTAATAAGGCTCCGGTAAGTCCAGATAATTCTCGTGCATTAACAGTTATTTTCTCCTCATATAGTAGTTTCCATAACGGCTTTCTTGATAATACACTATCAACTAGACCATATAACCATTGATCGTCATTCTCTCTTGCAAGAATAAGACCGTCATGTATAGCAGAATAATCCGTTAATTCTAGATATGGATCAACTTCTCCCTTATAAAGGGACTTTATAGCTGAACTATATTTTTGACTATATTCTTCAATACGCTTCATGATAAGAGCAACCGTGTGACTATATACAGCAGATACTGGATGAATATAGACGTTTTCAAACATTGCTATACGGTTTCGAAGATAATTCATTAATGCACCAATAGCCCTTTCTTCAAGAGATAAACTAGTATGATCATCGGGGTTTACATGGCTAAGCTTAATAAGTCTTTCATAATCAACAATACCGTATTCTCGTGTACCAGTATAATAGCTGTCTCTGAGTAGAAAATCCATGACATCAGCAGGATATATCCATTCTTTAACTGTATTCCTAATAAGTGCTAATTGTGGATCGCTAGGCTTAGTGCTTGACAATATGTTTAATACTGGTTCAAGTAAACCATATTTTTCAAGTATATCTGCTATAATACTATATTTGGTAATGTAATAACCAGCTTCTTCGTGATCCTTTATAGGGAGATCCATAGACCAATATATAGCATCCTCAAATGCATGACTGAATGGGCCATGGCCTATGTCATGAAGCAATCCTGATATCCTAGCAATTTCTATGAGTTCATCCCTACTATAATCTCCAAGATCTCCTAAAGCATCTAATTCTATAACTAAGTGTCCAGCAAATAGACCAGCCAAATGCATAACTCCTATACTGTGCTGGAAACGAGAATGATCAGCCCCCGGGTACACCATATTTGCAAGTTGTAATTGTCTTAACCATCTCATTCTTTGAACTGGTTTAGAATCCATGATCGGTTTTTCAATAGTCTTATTATAATCAATATAATTGTATATGGGATCACGTATAATGCTCCATGATAATTTACTAAAGTCGAGTCCAAGCATACCATATCCACCATAGATGCTTTAATGATCATATTGTTGATTAAACCCATATAATATTTTCCTAAGCTTGAAAATTAAATGCCCCGCAAGTATAAAACTAAAGTATTATTAGGTTAAAGTGATTAAACAATTATTAGATAAGCTTATGTAAATTTTGCCCTTTTAACCATTGGAAACGGTATTGCTTCTTTAATACTTGTTATACCTGTAAATAGCATTACAAGTCTATCAATCCCTATACCTATACCGCCAGCCGGAGGCATTCCGACACATAGTGCCTCTACAAAATCGTAATCTGGTTCTTGTGCCTCTTCGTCGCCATGTCTTCTCCTCTCCTCCTGTTCGCGAAAAGCTATGTATTGCTCATATGCATTATTTTGCTCAGTATATCCATTAGCTACTTCAAGACCTGCTATAAATAACTCAAATCTCTCAACAAGCTTTGGATTCATTCGATGAGGCCTTGCTAATGGTGATGAGGCTTTTGGATAATCAATAACAAATGTTGGCTCAACAAGTTTCTTCTCGATATAGTGTTCAAAGAGCTTAACTAACGCTATATCACGATTATAGCCTCCCTTGATAACTATTTGTCTTTGTTCAAGAAGCTCCATGATCTCCCGATCACTTATTGTCACGGGATCTATTCCTATATGTTCTCGGAGGAGATCAAGCAGTCTATGCCTAGGATACGGAGGTTTTAGATCAATCTCCATGAAAAGCCTTGCTTCTCCTATCCTCTTCTTCAACCACTTTAACGGACTCTTTAAAAACTCATTAACAGTAGAACTCCCTATAGAAATCTTTCTCTTCCTTCCACTATAACTCCATAAAGTATATTCTAAGTACTCCTTTACTTTATCTCTATCAAGTCTCTCAAGATACCATGTACCAACACGTTCCAAATCAACAGGGTACCTAATCAAATAGCCCCCTGTAAGCCTTAATGCCAGATCCGAGATTAATTGCTCAGCGAGTACCATCATATCATTATAGTCCGCATAAGCTATGTAGGCCTCCATCATAGAGAATTCTGGATGATGAGTTACATCAATATCTTCATTACGGAAGACCTTACCAATTTCAAAAACCTTGTTAAAACCAGCAACAAGTAATCTCTTAAGATAAAGTTCTGGAGCAATTCTTAGAAACCAGTCCTCATCTAATGCATTAACATGTGTTACAAAGGGCTTAGCAGCTGCACCGCCATAAACTGGCTGCAAAATCGGTGTATCGGTTTCATAAAATCCATGGTTATACATCCATAATCTAATCTCCCTGATGATATTGAACCTGGTCTTCATCCTCTCAAAGACTTCTAGATTAAGCACCATATCAAGATAGCGCTTCCTTAGTCTAAGCTCTGGATCCTCTATGCCTATCCATGTATGCTGTAACACGTACATACACTTAGCTAACATTTTATAGTCATTTACTTTAATTGATAGTTCTCCGCGTTTGGTTCTGAAAAGAGGGCCTTTAACCCAGACTATGTCTCCTCTCCTAACATTGTCTATGAACCAATCATATTTTTCTTTCAATATATCTTTAGAAACAAATAATTGTATACGATACCCTTCATCATATAGATCTGCGAATGATAGGGCTCCGTGTACGCGTAAAGCCATTATTCTCCCTGCAACTTTAACCTCCCGATTCCATTTGATCTCAGGAGTATTTTCTCTAACAATGACCTCGACTCGATCTAAATTATAATGCTTTATATCATCTGAATCAATGTATGGATATGGCTCATATTTCTCCATAAATTCTCTATATCTATCCAAGCATTCTCTAAGTATATCATTAACCATTATAATATACACCATGACCTCATATCTTATACTGATTCAATACCATGAAATCCCTAATAAATTATTGGTGGCTATGAAATATAGAAGCCTCAAATGATTATTTATAATATTTCCTGCAAATAATAGCTGATACTTTATAACCTAATTTATCGAACCAATTGCTTTAATAACCTTTATACTAGTCTATAGGTTGTAGGAGAATCTATGGTTTGAGATGGGATCTGGTTTGGCTAGACATAGGAAAAGGAAGCACTCATGGAATCCATATACTAGTGAGATACGTAGATTAAGCATTTATCCACACATACAAACACCAAGGGACGAGAATAGATTAAGGCGTGGAATGGAGGTCGAGGTTTATATAAATAATATAGATGAACGGGGAAACGGGATAGCTAATTATAGAGGCCATAGAATTATAGTATATAATGCAAGTGTCGGATCTAAGGTTAAAGCTAGGATCATTAAAATTTCTGGCGACACCGCCTATGCAGAGATCATTAGAACTATTAGTGAAAGTAGCGTGGAATACTAGCTATGACGCGGCTGGATAGACATGGCTAATAAAATAGTCTCTGTTCTTATCAAGAGGCTTTCACGAATAGGTATTGATAGAAGTACTATTGATAAACTATTATCAGGTTTACCTATTAAACAAGAAGAAACAGCATTTATTATATTAGATGAAGCAAGAAAACTAAATCCACAAGTACTTGTTGAAAAGGAATATGGTGGACTAAATACGGAGCCAGTATATGCTACTATACTCTCGTTAGGAGATAAGCTAATAGTATATATGGCTTCGCCTAGGGAACATGAGATTAGATTATTAGATAATACCATGTACGCAGAAGCCCTATGGATAATAGATGAGTTTATTAAGAGGAATACTGGAGCTTAGCAATAGAGTTATCATCCAATAAATAATTCCAATACTTAACTTAATAATATGGTGATAGACATATGCCTAGACATGATTTCCTAAGACATATTGTTAATACTAAGCTTAGCGAATATAGTAAAACACGTAGACATTTAATACCCGTGCTTGATGAGGTTCGTAAACTCATAGCTAATGCTGAGGATCAATACGGGTTTAGCATATATGGTGGTAAATTAGAGAATTTGGCTAAGTATCTCAATAGCAGCGACTTCGATCTTGTAATTAATATTCTAAAATCTGCTAATGCACTCGATATACTTGAGGACATACTTGGTACTATCATTGAAAAATATAGTGATACAGAAGTCGTTGTAGAGGCCGCACGAAAAAGGCTTGAAGAGATCAGGAAAGGCCTTATACGTGTTAGTGAACTAAAAGTTATAGCTGACAAATTGACCAAGCAACTTAAAAATGCACGTATAAGATTATTTGAAGATAGGGTTGTTGTAGAATACAATGGTTTGTATGCATCCATAGAGCCTAGTAAGAATCAGTATAAATTAACTATTAAACTTAGTATTGATAAAGTATTTGAAAACTACGTAGATGCTACAAAGCTCATAGAGAATATCTATAAGGTCATAGCCTAATATTTGGAGGAATACTGTATTGAGAGGAATAGTATTCTTTGACTGCGACGGGGTCCTTACAGAAGATCATAGTAGTTGGTTAGCTTTACATGAATACTTTGGAAGTATTGATAATAGTTATTTTGCCAATCTGTATAAGAATGGTATTATAAGCTATCTTGACTGGATGAAGATAGATATAGCTCTAATGATTAATTCCTGGGGGAAACCTATTAGAAAAAAGGATGTTGAAGATGCATTATCTAAGATAAAAATTAGATCCGACTCCTTGATTGCAACTAAAATGCTAAAACAAATGGGTTACTTAGTAGGCATTATTAGTAGTGGAGTAGATTTACTTGTTAAAAGAATATGCCTTACTATAGATTCAGATATTTGCTTATATAATGAGTTAATATTTATAAATGATGAACTGGTACCGGGAGGCAGGGACTGGGTACCTTTACATGAAAAAATATTTATTATAGAAAGACTAGTTAAGGGCCTAGGTATGGATCTAGATCGAGTTGTTTACGTTGGTGATAGCGTATGGGATATACCTATATTTCATAGAGTAGGTCTTTCAATAGCTATTGAGCCTTGCGGAGAAGCATGTAATGAGGCAAAATATGTTGTTAAATCATTATTAGATATACCACATATTGTAAAGAAATATTATGATTATTAAAAACTTCTTTTCTTGAACCAATAACCTCTTCTCCGGAGTTCATTGAGTGCTTTATCAACTAGCTCTGGCGCAGATGCTTCAAATACTAGTTCTAGTGATGCCTTTGTAGGTAGTAAATGTGGTGATACACGATCATGTTTTATATCAACTATATTAAGCCTATACTGTGCAAGTACTTCTATAATATCGTGTAAAACTCCTGGGCGATCATCTACTACTCCACGTATAACTACTAGTCTTCCATCCTTAGCTAGTTCATGCACTATAATCCTAGATAATAAAGTAGGATCTATATTACCTCCACTAATAATGGCTACAATAGGCTCATCTTCAGGTATATAAGACTTTGATAGTAAAGCTGCTACAGTTAAAGCACCAGCTCCTTCAGCAATTATCTTACCACGCTCAAGTAAGAAGAATACAGCATGGCTTATATCTTCTTCATCAACAACAATAATATCGTCAACAAGTTCGGCCACTATACGTGAGGTAATGTTACCCGGCTTCTTAACTACAACTCCATCAGCTATACTAAGACGTGGAATGTACTCTGAAAGCTTGCCTTCAAGTAAATACTTCATAGAAGCAGCTTCACGTGGTTGTACACCAATTATCTTTATGCTGGGATTATGCTTCTTTAAGGCAATAGCTATACCCGATATAAGTCCTCCTCCACCAATTGGGACAATAACTTCTTTAACATCAGGAAGCTTATCAAGTATCTCAAGACCTATTGTTCCTTGACCAGCAATTATGTCAGGGTCATCAAAGGGATGAATGAATTCATAGTCCTTTTCCTGTGCAATTTCTAAAGCTTTTCTATAAGCTTCATCGTATATAGTACCGTATAATATAACTCCAGCGCCATAGCTACGAGTAGCTTGAACCTTTGTAGCACTAGCTGTCTCGGGCATAACTATGATAGCTGGTAAATTATTCACTTTAGCTGCATATGCCACAGCTTGTGCATGGTTTCCAGAAGATGCAGCAACTACTCCCTTGATCTTTCCTTTTTCAATTAATTTTCTGATCTTATATGTTGCTCCTCTCGCCTTATAAGCACCTGTCTTCTGTAAATTTTCAAGTTTTAAATAGACTTGTTTACCTACAATATCTGATAATGTAGCCATTGATACAAGTGGAGTTTCATGTACGAATCCTTTGATTTTTTCTTTTGCATCCGGAATATTCCTAGCTATATGATCAATTAATTCAGTGATTGATGTATTTTCTTCAATAGAATCTGTAAATACCATCACCCCCATTCATATCTATGATTATAGCAACTATATATGCTATACACATAATCTTCTTAAATCGAATAATAACATAGTTAATTAATAAAAAGTACTGTCATAGGTGTAATTCTAGCCTTGAAGACAGCCGTTATTACTGGGGCTTCAAGTGGTATAGGCTATGAACTAACAAGGATATTATGTACAAGAGGATATAAGGTTTTAGGTATTGGAAGAAATATGGAGGCCTTAAAAGGCCTTAAATCAGATTTAAGAAATTCATTTGACTATATAATCGTTGATCTTATTAAAAAAGAATCTATAGATAAGATAGCTAATTATGTAGATAAACACCTAGGACATGTAGACGTGCTTATTAATAATGCGGGTTATGGTATATGTAAAGAGTTAATTAAACATGATTTAGATGATATTGAATACATATTTCTTGTAAATACTATTAGGCCTCTTCAACTTGTCAATGCCTTACTAAAGTACATGGATCGGGGCTCAACTATCGTAAATGTCATAACACTTGCGATCTATACACTATCCACATCTTTACCAAGTTATGGAGCAGCAAAAATAGCATTACACTATGCATCTATAATTCTTGAGAAAGAACTAAAGAAAAAAGGAATTAATGTTATAAGAGTATATCCGGGTCCTGTTAAAACAAGATTTTTTGAAAGAGCAGGTAGAGAAGTCCCGAAAAGATTTGTGCTAGAACCATATGTAGTTGCTAAGGCTATAGTTAATGCTATAGAAAAAAGGAAGAAAAAAGTGATTATACCATGGTATCTAAGTATATTACCATTTATCTCTAGATGCCCTCTTCCAATAAATTATTAAATAATAGTCATCTACGTTTTAGGTAATCAATTAATAGATCTATTAATTTATCTAAATCAATATCTCTAATTAAAACCCTTTTAAATCTCTTCCTAGTACCATAAATTATATCAATTCTTGAAACTGATAGGCCAAGAGCCTTTGATAGGAATCGTATTAATGCAGCGTTAGCTCTTCCTTTGATAGGTGGTTCTTTAGTGTAATATATTAAATCATCATTCTCGAGAGCAAGTTCCTCTATAGCTGAATTAGGCTTGACATATATGTTTATTATGATGCCCTTATTTGTTTCATACAAGTTCTTCATCAGCTTATTCCTAATATCTTCATTCATTGCAATAACCTCGTGATATTACCTATAAGTGATAATTCACAGCTCCAGTTAGTATTATGCCTTTTCTCCTAAGCATATAGATCTTCTGAGCTATTTCTTCTTGCCGTATCCATTGTCCATATGCTGCGCCTTTACCTATAAGTCTGTATACCTCTTTTTTAAGCCATTTAGGTATTCTGCCAGGCTCTGCAAAAGCGAAAGGTGTTCCAGGTAAAGGCATAAATACATGTAGATGGATCCGGGCCCCCATTGAGACAAGTTTTTTCATAACATCTAAATTACTTAATTGATCTTCTTTAGTCTCACCTGGTAAACCAATTATGAAATCTACATCAGCTCTAAATCCTGCCTTCCGTAATGCCTCAACAGCATTAAATACGTCAGATACACTATGGCCACGATTTATAATTTTTAAAATACGATCGCTTCCACTCTGTGCTCCAACTATTATGTTTTTATTAGCTACATATTTTCTAAGCATTCTAGCTATTTCATAGCTCATGTGTTCAGGCCTAAACTCGCTCGGGAAAGTGCCATAAAATATCCTTGATCCATGGCGTTCACCTACCTTTCTCTTAAGCCTCTCTAGTAGTTCCTCCAATAAATCGATATTAGGCTTATCACTTAAACTAGTGAGTCCATAGCCCAAACCATTAGGTGTTATAAATCTAATATCATGAAACCCAAGTTTAGCCATAGCTCCTGCATGATATACTATGTTATCAATATCTCTATGTCTCGCATTAAAACCATGCATATAGCTTACCTGGCAATAAAAACAACCGTATGGACAGCCGCGGGTAATCTCTATAGGACCAGCCATTCTTCTCCATATAGGGAAAGATAGATATTTATTGAGATCTATTGGTTTTCTCCTACCAGTAAACAAGGGCTTATTATCAGATAAAGTATATAGACCCTTAATTCTAAATAAATCCCCATTATTAACAATAGTTTCTACTATATTAGATAACGTTTCTTCACCCTCTCCAATAACAACTATGTCAAATCCCAACTTCTTAATTGTACCTAAAGGATCTCCTGTGGCATGAGGGCCTCCGGCGATCTTGATAATATTGTTGTTTCTCTTTAACACTGTATTTATTTCTATTATTTTATCCAAGACATCGTTATAAGTTAACATAATTGTATTTAGACTAAATGCAAGTATTAGTTTCATGTATTTTTTACCTAATAAACTTACTAACGGTATTATATTCTCTAGCTTATCGATTACATATACATCTATAAGATCAAGTTTATCTATTGCAGCTACTAAAGCATTAACACTATATCTAGTCCATGGCGTATAAGTAAAAACTATAACATGTCTTCTCTTCATATATTAAACCTCTTATTTAAATGATTAATCATATATTCTATGGCGACCATGGAACTCTATAATATAAATAGTACTTATCTCCTATTAAACTAGGATTACAATTAAGACTGTCTTCAACTACTTCATTAAAGGAACCAAAAAAGTTATCCCACCCCTAAATCTACTATATATAAACATGTATATTTAAAGTCCTTAAAGGGAGGTATATGGTTATGAGCATAGGAGGAAGCAATATAAATCTATCAGAAGAAGAAATACGATATTTTCTTAATAAAATAAGATTAAGGAAACTATATGAAGATGATGATGTTGTCCTAATGACTGCACCTAATGAGGACGAACTTAAAAACATTATTATGGAGCTTCTTAAAGAAAAACCGATGAATCTCAGAGAAATCCATACAATCTTATCAGGTCTTGCCAGCGAAGATAAGATAAGAAAGGCATTAATAACTCTTGCAGAAAATGGATTAATAACATTAAACAGTGATGGAAGATATACGGTTCTCGGTTTCTAGTTTTTATACCATA
>CAZITZ010000028.1:5982-13361 GCA_964542295.1 uncultured Desulfurococcaceae archaeon | reverse complement strand
TTAAGTTCTTTATCTATAGGTGTAAGAGGTATTTGTGAAGTTAATTACTCGGTTGATTATCCTTATCTGGATATAGAAACAGATCATAAAATAATATTGGTACCATTTGATGTAGAGATAGATGATACATTATTTAGACTAGGCCTTACAATATCGATAATAGGAGTATTAGCTATACTATTAGCTCTAATATTGTTGATCAAGGATAGAGTAACGGCTTTTTCTTCAGCAAGAAATTAGGTCAGTGAATAAGAGATGAGGGGAGGGTTGCTCCGCTACCCCAGGGCTCATTTCATTAGCTACATCTTCATGGCATGACTCTCGTCACAGCCCCTCCCCTCAATATAATCATCAAGGTCTCCGGGCTTATATAGATGCGTACCTCTCACTCCATTCCATATATGTACTTATGTGTTTTGGATTAATACTTGGCCTTACACGTTTAATTGTCCTTACGAAATCCTCCATCCTTATTTCTCTAGGCTCTCCCTTACCGCCAGTTGATTCAAAGTGTTCATCCACTACTTCCAATAATGTCTCCATAACAATATTCTCTATATCATGGCTTGAATAACCCTCTGTAAGCCTCGCTAATTTATCAATATCCACATCACTACCGATCTTTATAGGGCCTTTCATAGCTTTACTAATATAGTACTTAAATAATTCTCTACGAGTCTCTAGATCAGGTGGTGGTACATAGATTCTCTTCTGGAATCTGCGGACAAAGCCTATGTCGAGAAGCCATGGCTTATTAGTTGTACCTATAACGAACAATAATAGCTTGTTATCCTTATCCTGTAGTCCATCCATTTCCATAAGAAACTGATTCTTTACTCTTGCCTCACCACCTATTTCTTCATTATATACTCTTAATAATCCATCAACTTCATCAATGAACACTATGACTGGATCGCCTTTTGAAGCTATTTCTCTAGCCTTCTTAAATAGTTTAGCAACATTCTTTTCAGCTTCACCAAGCCATTTAGACATAATATTTGCTGCACTAACCTTGAATAGATAAGCATTAACTTCATTAGCTAATGCAGCAACAATATATGTCTTACCACATCCGGGGGGACCGAATAACAATATGCCACGGGGCCAGCCGAGAGGGAATAATTCGGGCCTTCTAACAGGATATACAACCGATCTCTTTAATGCTTTCTTAACCTCATATAATCCAACTACATCATTAAATGTGATCTTTGGCCGGCCCGGGGAATCAGGAGGATATGTTTCGAATTCAATTTCCTCACTACCCTGTTCCCCACTAGATCCTCTCCTCGGCGAACCTATGACCTCTCCTTGCGCTAGTTTTTCAAGTACTTTTACTCTATCAGTATATTTCTTCAATAATTCTACATAAAAGCTTGTAAATGCTGAGTCAGGCCTTAGCTTTACTAAATGACGGAATAATTCAATTGCCTTCCTATAATTCTTTAAAGCCTCATCATATCTACCATTCTTATCTGCTAATACGGCCTTTCGAGCATAATATCTTGCCCTCTCCTCTAATGGGTCATGCATTACTAAGCACCCTTAGAAGATTAATGAGATAATTATATCGAAAAGATCTCTATGTTTTTATAACAATCTTCCCCTCATCACTTAACTCATGTAATGCCTCTAGTACAGCCTCCTTAGGAACACCATATTTTCTAGCAAATGACTCAAGCTGTATAAACCCGTTTGTAAGCCTGATCTCCTCTAACAACCACTTCTTTATTACAGTTAGTGATACACGGCTAGCTCTTAGTGCTTGCCTAGCAGTAGCTGGTCTTGCAGGAACGGTGTTTGGAGGTAATAGTTCATTAAGATCTATCTTCTGCACAGTAGATTCCTTCTTAGGCTCTACCTTACCATATAGATTTGGTAGACTTGTCGAAGACATTATATTGATTACGCTCTTCTCAAGCTCAGTCATCTTGTCGAGTAGATCAGGTGTTATCCTTGCAAGTAATGGCTTTAATGTACTTAGCTCTGAAATGATGTCTGGAAACATATCAAGTGTATTGCCCATATCTAACATTGTCTCAAGCCTAAGCTTAATCTGCATGAGTGATTTCTTAGCCTGTATGACTAGGGCAATGAATTTACTTATTTCACTCATCTCATTAATGAATATGTTATGGTTATCCCTGTCACCCTTTAATGCTGCTTCCCTAGCCTTTCGTTCAAGATCATCATATCTATCCTCCATCCTCTTCCTAGTGACTTCTAAATCACCAATCATCCTGTTAAGTAATTGTACAGTCTTCATTATAGCAGGTGATCTAACGTCTCTCTTAAACCCAAATAATCTTAACACCCAGCTAAACGGTCCCCCACGGGGCTGATAGGTTGAGACACTCATTCACTTCACCTCATCATACATAGAGGTTGTGGTTAAAACATCTAGTTTAAATATGTGTGAGTTAGTAATACCCAATTAAAAACACTAGATCCCTTAACTACCTTCAATAACAACTACTGGTAATGGCTGATTCTGGGATGGTATTATAGGCTCTGGTTCTTTAGGTTTTACAATGGGTTGTGTCTCAAGCTTCTCAAGTCTCTCAATATATCTCTTAATATCCTGTTTCTCATCGGCTGCATACTCTAGATGCTTCCTAAGCTGATCGGCTGCAGCCTTATAAGTCTTATCACTTACTTCGCCAGCTATATAGCTCATCTTTACTGATGTAAATGCCTTCTCAAGTTCTATAATTACATCTTCAAGCTCGTGAGTCTTAGCCTTAAGTAACTCCTTAACCTTACGAGACTCCTCCTTAACCTTCATTAATGCATCCTCTAGCTTCTTCTTAAAGGTCTCATAAGCATGCCTCGGAATCTCCTTCCTAGAATATAGATCCTCTATAGCATGAAGCCTCTTCTTAAGTCTCTCAAGTCTTTGAGCAACCTTTTCAGCCTGATACTGCCACTCAGGTATTAGTATAAGTCCTTCACCAGTAAACTTGAATCTATCTACTGGTAATTGTTTAAACGTTGTTTCTCCTAAGCATATCTCTAGATCCGTTACATACCCATCGCTATCACTATAGAAGCTTACTAGATGACCAATTACTCTACCATACGGATCTTTTATAGGTTGTCCAAGATATTTTTCAACCTTTTCAACCTGAACCTCCATACCCGGAGACCCCTCACATATATGTTCTAGAACTACCATTGGAAAACGATAACTTTTTAAACCCGAGAACTCATTGAAGACGGGTCTTAAGAATAGATCTTATATAAGGTTATTGTATTTGATCAGCAGCCTGGTGCATGGCATCACCCCCTCATATTGAGGGGGCTTCCACGCTTTCAACCATCATCATACACATATAGTATTGAGTCTAGCTCTTTTTTACCCTTTCCCATGAATATCTATGGTTTAGGATAGTATATAGTATGGAGGGGGTATTGTATGGGTTTAGAATCATTAATAAATGCTGTACAGACAATAGGTAGTATACTCAGTGGTGCCCAGGGAATAGGTACAGCTCTTGTATTAGCAGGTATAATGATATTATTATTCATGGGAATAGGGTTTGCACTATGGTTTCTAATAACGCTGATAAAGCAGCTTCCAAAAATGACATTTAATCAATTCATTAAGTTCATGGTATTCTTTGCTGTGATTCTAATAATAACAGGGATAATATTGCCATAAACATTTTTATTAAAAATAATATTATAGTAATGTTGATGATAAAATAATTACGTGGGTTTCCTCGGGAACACCCTATAGCCTGGATAATATGGTTTTTCCAATTCGGCTTCTATAGCTAATAATCTATTATACTTAGCTGTTCTTTCACCACGAGCTGGTGCACCAGTCTTGATTAGCCCTGTCTCAAAGGCAACGACAAGATCTGCTATAGTTGTATCTTCTGTTTCGCCACTACGATGGCTTATTATGGCTCTATAACCACTTCTGTGAGCCATTTCTATAACATCCATCGTCTCCGATAATGTACCGATCTGATTCACTTTTACGAGAACAGCATTTGCTGCACCGATTTCAATACCTTTAGCCAGCCTTGCAGGATTAGTTGTAAATAAATCATCTCCTACAATCAATACCTTTCTACCCAAAGCCTTAGTTGCTTCCACAAATGCTTCATAATCATCCTCATAAAACGGATCTTCGATACTGACTATAGGATATTCATCAATGAGTCCAATATAAAGTTCTAAAAGTTTATCAGCTGTATAGCCTGTTCCTTCAATAATATATACCTTCTTTTCCTGATCATAGAATTGGCTTGAAGCAACATCAAGTGCTAAAGCGATATCCTGACCAGGAGTATAGCCTGCTTTCTTAATAGACTCCATTAATGCATCTAATGCTTCTCTAATCTTCTCCATTGGAGGAGCATATCCTCCTTCATCACCAACATTTACTGCAGATGCACCATATTTTTCCTTTAGATAATTCTTAAGTTCATGATAAACTTCTACAGCTGCTCTTAATGCATTGCTGAAACTATCAAATCCTATGGGGACGATCATGAACTCTTGGAAATCAAGTTTATTACCTGCATGAGCGCCTCCATTAATGATATTAAGTAGAGGTACTGGCAATGTATGTGCTTTGAATCCTCCGAGATACTTATATAATGGTAGATCATATGTTGATGCAGCAGCTTTGGCAACGGCTAGACTTGTAGCAACTATAGCGTTTCCTCCAAGCCTACTTTTGTTAGATGTACCATCTAAAGCTATCATTTTTTGATCAATTGCTCTCTGTAACCTTGAATCCATGCCTTTAAGAGCTGGCGCTATTACATTATTTACGTTCTCAATAGCCTTCCATACAGATTTTCCATGGAATTCTTTTCCTCCGTCTCTGAGCTCCCATGCCTCATGTTTACCTGTTGACGCACCTGATGGAGCTGCTGCTACACCAACTCCTGCTCCTTCAGTGATTACAGTTACTTCTATAGTAGGATTTCCACGGGAATCAAGTATTTGCCGAGCACGAATGTTCTTTATATGGAATACTTCATCTATTGTACTTGTGAGTGTATACATTCTATATCACCAGTCTGGTGTATGGTAATGGTAAATCCGGGTATAAATAGTAATAGTATCGATCTAATCATTATAGCTATATTGCTATTAGTATTTGCCTTAATCTATCCACTCTACTTATCGAAGATTCATAGTAAAATAAAGAGCTTGAATTTCTATTCACTATTTATATTATCATTGCTTATAGCCAATGGTATTTTATTGGCATTTAAATTAACATTAATGACCAATCTATGCTTAATCGGTACTTTAATCTTTATACTGGGATACTTATTTCTAATAATAACTAGAAGAAATAACCTACGTAGCCATATTCTCTTAATAGAATTGTATATACTATTTTTAGTAGCAAACATAATAGTTTATTATCTACTCTAAGATACTACTATCTATTGTAAAGATAATGAATAGAGATGAGACATTATGCCTAGGAAAGCTCGGGTAAATAAATGTCCTAAATGCGGTACTGAAGTAAAAGAACCTATTAAAACATGGCAATTAGTAGCTCCAATACCTGATAAGAAAGGCAGGATAACAGTAACTGTTATGGGTGTCTTTCAATGTCCTGAATGTGGATATAAGTGGAGAGGTGTTGTTAGTAAAGTAAAGGTTGGAGGTACGGGTATTGAGATCGGAGGTAAGGAGATTAAGGAAGAAGAGAAGAGGCCTCCTAGGATAATTGAAATAAATATTGATAATCTTGAAGAGGAATTTGAAGACTAGCTATTTTATTTAGGTGCTATAGTCTATGAAAGTATCTCTACACAAAAAGTACATTGAGTATGCTATAATTATTGTATTAATTCTATTTGCAATCTTCTCGAGAAATATCTTAGCATATCTTACAGGAAGCAATGTACCCTTAGCCGTAGTCGAAGGATATAGTATGTGGCCTACCCTTAGACAAGGAGATCTCATCATAGCATACAAGCCTTCGCCCGAAGACATACATGTAGGTGACATCATCATATATAAAGATTATAGAGGAACACTGATCATACATAGAGTTATTGAAGTTTTAAAGAAAGGAAATAAGTATTATTATGTTACAAAAGGAGATAATAATCCATATAGAGATCCTATGGATGTACCCTATGAACGAGTTGAGGGAAAAGTCATAACCATAAATAATAATATAGTTATCAAAATACCTTATCTAGGATACCTATCACTTTGGTCTCATGGTATGGGACATGCTTTTTAGAACTTCTTTAATCCATTTCCCAGTATTCTTGAAACCCTTTAATGCTTCAACGTATTCTTCCCATGAAACACCTTCCCTTCTCTTCCACTCCTTATAGAGTTCAATAATTCTTGTAAATGCCCTATAGTGATACCTACATAATCCATTCATATATTCTTCTCTATGACAAAGCCTACATTTATTACTGGGAATTAATAGTTTCAATCTCCAAGAAAGCTTTAAACCTACTTCTTTCTTCTTAGCATTAAATTCTCTTATTAATTTCTCAAGAGTATCCCGGGCTTCCATAATAACCTTGTCTCTACTTATTCTACCAAATCTAATCTGTTCCATATAAGTCTCAAACTTACGAGTTAAATCCACACTTGTTAGTTCATTAAAATATTCATCAAGTACTTCAATAACAGCTAGTCCTAGATCTGTTACATCCACCTTACTGCCTTTCGAAACTAAATATTTACGGTTAAACAGTATCTCTATAATCCTAGCCCTAGTTGCTTCCGTACCTATTTGAGAATTTTCCATCCATTTAAGGATTCTAATCTTTGATAACTTGTCAGGAGGCTTTGTATAACTCTTTCTAACCGAGACTCTATATAGACTAACTAGTTGCCCGATCTTAAACTTGGGGATATACTTTTCACTAGGTTTATGGAATGGATAATATTTATACCATCCCTCTTCAACTATTTCTTTACCTGCTAACGTAAACAATATTTCTGGACCACGGGATAATGGCTTGAAATACGCAATTTTATGGACTATCTTAGCTTTAGATGCAAATACTGCCAAGAACCTTCTAACAATTAAATCATATATTTTCTGCTCATCAGACTTAAGCCCCTTAGGTATTATACCAGTTGGGTAAATAGCTGGATGAGCAGGATCCTCTTTTGGACCCTCAATAGGTTTCAGAACTCCCTTAGTCTCTGCTAATAATTGTTTTACTAGGCTATTGTATTGATAAATCTTTGCAATATTGTTAAGAATATTCTTGTAATTTAGATCTTTTGGTAATTTTTGGCTATTGGTTCTAGGATAACTTATATATGCATTCAAATATAGTTGCTCAGCTATTGACTGTGTCTTATAGGGGCTAAACCCATATATTCTAGCTGCCTCGGCTTGTAGATCGCCTAGATTAAATGGTGGT
>CAZITZ010000028.1:0-5882 GCA_964542295.1 uncultured Desulfurococcaceae archaeon | reverse complement strand
AAACCCATATATTCTAGCTGCCTCGGCTTGTAGATCGCCTAGATTAAATGGTGGTAGAGGATTTATGTTCCAATATTCTTCCTTGTAATCTACTACCTTCAAATACTTTTTATCCTTAATACTCTTAACTAATGCTTCAGCTTCATTACGAGTTTCTATAGAGTCACCCTTATATTCTAAAGTATATCTTTCTCCATCAACAATGATTGTAGCTGATATACTATATTGGGGTAAAGGTATGAAGAGATATCTTTCGATCTCGTTTTCAACAACATATTTTAGAGTCGGTGTCTGTACTCTTCCAGCACTAAGTATAAGTCTTTTACCACTAACAGTTTTTATGGAATCCATTAATGCCCTACTAACATTAATCCCCCATATCCAGTCAAGCTCATGCCTACATAGACCAGCTTCGATCATGTTCCAATCAAGATCAGTTAACTGAGTAAATGCTTTCCTAAGCTCATACGGTGTTAGACTAGAGAATTTAGCTCTTAAACTCTTATGTGGATTCCCGAAATTCTTTATAATCATATAACCTATGACGGAGCCTTCAATATCATAATCACAGGCATTAATGTAATAATTAGCTTCTCTGCAAACTTTTGATAATAAGTTTATGAATTTACGCGTAAAACTTGATCTCCTATCTATTTCATAGAGAGGTCTCCACTCATACGTAAAAATAGGATATCCCCTCTTCGTTGTATGCAATCCAAAGAGATGGCCAGCAGAAGGTACTATGTATAGTTCCAGAGCCGTCGATCTCAATATCCAATAAGGTACACCATTACTCCTATAAAGTCTAGGTCTAATCTTATATGAAAGAGCTTCAACTATTCTACGTGCAGCCTTAGGTTTTTCAGCCACAATAATTACTTTTCCACTTAAATCCCATATACTCTTCTTTACTGTAGATAAGGATGGACTAGCTATGGGTTTTTCTACAGCTTTATGTTCCTCCTTAAATCCTATATAATCAGTTAATGCCTTCGATAATCTTCTATACTTAGCCATATTATTCACTTACCCGCACTACATTAATGGTATAGGCGCTGTCAATATTATTAGAACAATATATGTTATTAGAATTAAGTAATCTTTACTGCTTATCTTCGATAAATTATTAGCTGCTCCGGGATGTGGCTTAGAGCCAAATATAAACTTGAAAATGAGTAGGACAAATGCTAAGGTAAGATAAATAGTTACACCATATCCTAACAATAGGAGTATAAGGCCTATTAACGCAATAATGGAAATAGATAATGTACCAATAATCATATGGATCCTGCTTGAAGTAAATGTTCTAACAACATGGCCTCCATCAAGTTGTCCAATAGGCATTAGATTAATGAATGTAATGATATAGATGATGAATGTAATAAATGCTAGTGGATGGAGAATAAATGTCTCATTCGGAGGAGGCATCCTAATCATTGACAATATTATAAGCATTAATGGCATGAAGGGTAGAGGAGTAGCTTCACCTGTCTCAATGAGTTTTTGTGCGGTTTCAATGGGTATTGTAGGAGATAAGAAGATACCTATGACTCCAATGAAAGTTGCGGTCAGGAATCCGGATAAAGGACCCATTATACCCAGTAGTCCAAGTATTCTTCTATTTGGAGGAAGACCCTCCATAGATATTATGGCTCCCAATGTACCTAAGAATCCTAGCTGTATCGGTGGAGCAGGTATGAAATATGGGCCTGATGCAGGTACTCTATAACTTCTTGCTATAAATAAGTGGCCAAGTTCATGCAGACCAAGTGCTATCAAAAATATTAGGGCATATATTGTTGACCATAGTATTATAGTTAGATCATCTAATGAAAGCCTTAAAGCATTTAAGAATCCTAAAGTCAAGCCATAACCAGTAAACCATACAGTAACAAATGTTGCTATCATAAGGAGTAATTGGAGCTTTCTTCTAGACCTTCTTTTTATTGGTAGTATTCTGAGTACTGTTTCTCCAGCATAACTATACTGTATAGGCATAAGATTGTCTTCTATGAAGATCCTATAGAGTGAATTAAATGTATCCTCTGGTACCGGATTCTCTAGGATGAATTCATATATAGTTCCTTGGCTAATGGTGAAGAATCTAGAATACTTAATAGAGACTCCAGCTTTGGAGAGTTCTTCGTATAAACTCTCTAGCTTCTGGGAGTAATCTTCTAACTGGTATGAGTTGACTTGTTCCATCTGGTCTCATCCTACGAATAGTTATTGGAAGTACTCCTTCATATAACTCTTTAAGAGCTATAGCTATAGGGTCTATAATATTTATCTTAGAAACATCAATTAATGGTGGAGCACCTAGAGAAAGTTGAAGAGCCCTTGCACCGACGATACGGGCTATTTCAAAACGTGTAAGCTTAGGAGGACCTATCAATGAATCATCGATTCCCATTTAAATATACACCTTTTCTACCTAGTAAAGTGTAGGCGTAACTAGACTACTCCTTTAGAAAATATAATATGTGGTTTAAAAAACTAATCTATACCCTTTCTTTTAAAAACCATATTTACCTGGTACAGTTTCTTCCTTACCCTTCTTCTCTTCTTTCTTTAATGGACTAGCAGCAATTATATCATCTATCTTCAATATCGTTGTAGCAGCTTCAGTTGCACTCTTTATAACTTGTTTCTTAACAATGGTAGGCTCAACAACATTTATCTTAGTCATATCCTCCTCGATCTTGCCTTCAAGGACGTTTACACCAGCATTAACCTTACCCTCGCTATGTAGCTGTCTAAGCCTCATTAATGAATCAAGTGCATCAAGACCTGCCGTCTCGCCGAGAATCATGGGTACTTCCTCAAGTGCCTCAGCAAACTTCTCAATAGCAAGCTGTTCCTTACCACCAACCTTCTCAGCATATTCACGGAGCTTTAATGCAAGCTCAATTTCTGGTGCACCGCCACCAGCAAGTATCTTTGGCTCAAGTAATACGTTCCTTAATACATGAAGTGCGTCATTAAGGCTACGTTCAACCTCGTCAAGAACCATATCATTAGCTCCACGTACTAGTATCGTTACTGCCTTGGGGTTCTTACATCCCTCGATGAACACCATCTTATCATTGCCGATGCGACGCTCCTCAACAAGTTCTGCATAACCAAGATCCTTTTCAGTTAGATCTCGTACACTAGATACTATCTTTCCTCCTGTTGCTCTTTCTAGTTTTTCCATGTCGCTTCTCTTTACACGTCTTACAGCCAATATACCCTTCTTAGCAAGAAAATGCTGAGCAACCTCATCAATACCCTTCTGACAAATAACAACATTAGCACCAATACCAGCTATCTTATCAACCATCTCCTTTAGGATCTTAGCTTCTTCATCAAGGAAGGCCTTGATTAGATCAGGGCTTGTAATGTTTATCTTAGCAGTTATTTCCGGTTTCTCAACCTCTAATGGCGTATCTAGAAGAGCTATTTTTGCCTTTTCAACTCTTCTAGGCATTCCAGGATGAACGACTTCCTTATCAAGGACTATGCCATAGATTAATTGCGTATCTATTATGCTTCCTCCCTTCTTCTTCTCAATTTTTACGTCATCAAGCTTTACCTTGTATGTACCATCAGGTCTTTTCTCGGCAACTGTTAATACTGCGTTAATAGCCATTTCAGCAAGTTTCTCCTTCATAGTACCGCTTCCAATAAACTTACTAGCTATTGCTGTATCAACAACCTTACGTAACATCTGCTTATCCTCTGGATTAATCCTAATAGAGATCTCATCGAGAACCTCTAATGCCTTCCCCATAGCCTTTACATATCCCTCAATAATGAGTGATGGATGGATATTCTGGTCAAGTAGCTCCTCAGCCTTCTCAAGCAATGTACCAGCTAGTACAACAGCTGTTGTAGTGCCATCACCAACCTCCGCATCCTGAGCCTTAGCAACTTCTACTAGAAGCTTTGCAGCTGGATGCTGTACTTCCATCTCCTTAACAATTGTTGCACCATCATTTGTTACAGTTATGTCGCCGAAACTGTCTACAAGCATCTTGTCTAATCCACGTGGACCTAGACTTGACTTTAAGACCTCTGCTAATGCACGTGCAGCCATAATATTTGATCTTAATGCATCCTTACCTGTAGTTCTTTGTGTTCCCTCCTTAAGTATGAGGACTGGTACTCCATAAAGTGCCATATTCTACACCTCTCTACCCACATAAATCACTTCTGTTTTGGATTTTGATTAAACTGGTTCTATATAAGTTTAACTCTATATGGAATTTAAATGATCAAGTAAAAATAAAGTTTTAACAGGAAATATATCATCTAAAATAGATTAAGAAGTTTATGAGGTGATAGGGTACGGGAGACATAGTAAAGAAAATAGTGAATATCTACTCAAAGTATATCGATGAAGAACTTGATCTATACATGGGTAATAGGTATTTACTTATCGCAGTTGAAAACCTCATACATGAGACTAAAACAGGGCTTAGAAAAACAGATGAATTACAGAAAATAGCTATGGATTTAAGAGACGCATTATTGGAAGGACCAGGAAATGTTAATCCATATATTATGGAGGTTTTAGGTATTCTAGAGGAAAAGGCTACTAATGAGAATATAGAAGAAGCTCTTGAATTATCGAGAAAGTTATTTAAAGAAGATAGATTTGACAAGATTGAGGTCTAAATCTTAAAAGTAGCATTTAGGTTTCTAAGCGTACTCCTAATACTTCTCCTGAGAACCATTAAGTCTAAGTCTCTTTTTCCAAAACTACCTTGTTGCTCAAATACTAATCTACCATCGAGATAAACTCTTATACAAGGTATCTCCTTAATACCATCCATTAAACTCGGGAATTTCTTAATAGATACTCTGAGCAGTAGTATCGACGGATCCAGTGTGTGTTCCATCGCTTTTACTGCTTTGGAAAATTCCCTACTTTCCCTACTATCGGGATCATAGTATTCTATAATTACAATTCTGTTACTACTTATTGCCCTCTTGATCTCATCGATACTTGATACTTCATACATTACTATACACACTCAGTTTTTCATGCATATTCTCAATAGAGATTTTTGCCTACCCCCTTATTAAATTGGTTTATATCAATGATCATATTGGAAGTTTCCTATTATGGATTTCTTCAATAATCTTAGAAATCTCATATGGTTTAAGATATATTGGAAAATAGATCCTTGTTGCAAGATCTATTTTTTCCCTAGGACTTTTAATATCAATATCGCTTACAAGCACAAATCCTATATCTATGACCTCTCTAAGTCTTGCAACACTAGCATTTGATAAATACTCGTTGAATTTTTCATCAAATCCTAGCCTCTCCCTAATATACTCCTCAGAAACAACATGGCCACATACAATACACGAGAGGTCAGGCATGATCGAGTAAAAACCACATTTAGGGCACTGAATAGACGATTTTCTACCATATTTATCCCATAAATACTGTAAATAACCTATGAGATCTTCTCTTCCATGTTTTAATGCATATTTATATAGGTCGGATATATAAGGTATTATAACCTCTTCCCCATAATTTATAATGAACTCTAATTGTTCAGTATTAAGACTAGATAATGATTCTAAAAGGATTGCAGAGATTAGCTTGTTTATTTTCCTACGATGCCTATCTATTCTCTTAAGTAAGACATTAAGCGATGGTTTATATGATGAAGATGTTATTATCATGTCAAGAACGCTTTTAATTAACTCCTTACCTAGTTTTTCATTTATGGATAAATGCTCCAATCCTAAGGCTTCATAGAACTCATTATAATATTTCTCTGCTATACCATCAATATTTATTGTCTTAATTTTACGCCTCCTACGCTTTTTACGAGGAATAATTAACACCCCATAATAAGAGAAAGAGTATATAAAATAACTAC
>CAZITZ010000027.1:0-13532 GCA_964542295.1 uncultured Desulfurococcaceae archaeon | reverse complement strand
AATTATATGAGAAGAAAGGGTTTTAGTGATAAAACTTCGGAAACTATAGCAGATGAAGCTCTTAGGAATAGGGAATTACTTGGAAAAATTATTGCTGAAGAGGAATATGGGTTAAAAGAAGAGGCTCTTGAAAACCCTGCAAAAGCTGGTTTATATACTGGTACATTCTATATTATTGGTGCTCTTGTTCCATTAATACCTTATTTCCTATTATTACCGGTTCAGCTATCCATACCCTTGTCATTTATTCTGGCAGCTATTATGCTTGGAATAACGGGTTTTTTGATAGCAGTATCGGCTGGATTGAGTATTAAATGGAAAATTTTGGAGTTAATATGTGCTGGACTAGGATCGGCTATGTTGACATATGGTATAGGTAGGATAGCATCTATATCACTGGGTATAGAAGTTGAATAAATATTTAAACACTATTCTTTTATAATGTCAAGTATTATTGCTGGGCAGACTCGTTTAACACCATCCATTTTAGCTATTTCTCCATGTATTTTTGCCACATCATCACTATCTTTAGCCCATATTATAGCTATTATACCATGATCTCCCGATGTTATAGCTAAATACTTTACATAGTCTTTTTCCTTTAAGATATTAAGTATATTAAATATGTATTCAGGCTCTACATCAATTCCTGTTATTGATACAACTTTATATCCTAGCTTTTTAGGATCAATTAAGATGGTGTATTTTCTAATTATGCCCATCTGTTCGAGTTTTCTAATTCTCTTAATAACAGCAACATCGCTTAAACCTATGGCCTTAGCGATCTCGCTATATGAGATTCTTCCATTTTCCAATAACAAATTTATTATTTTCATATCTTTTTCGTCAATTATGGTCAATTATTGTCACCTTTATATGAATTACTGTGTAAATTCATGATCTTAAAATTCCAATCCTATAATTATCACTATTTGTAGGAGGTTCTATATAAGCTACTAGCTTAGCATCTAAGCCGTGATCCATGAGAATATAGACGAGATCCTCTATCCAGTCCCTGATTCCACATGTATAGCAAAATATTCCTTCAAATTTGACTACGATCTTATCTTCTTTTATGTCTATGAGTTTAGCGAAAGCTTCAGGCGATCTATACTTATTGTAGGTCTCAATAGCTTTAAGAATGTTCTTCTTTAATCGGCATTCACTAGTCTTTATAGTCATTTTATTATACATTATCTAGACCCTTCGATACCTAGCTAATAACATTTATTTCCTTTCTAGCTTCCCATAGACCATGTAGATTGCAATAGCTTAGTGCATAAAGTACTCCTTTTTTCTTAAGTGTTAAGGTGATCTCTATATCTGGCTCCATATAGACAGGGGCTATTTCAAAGCATCCAAGTAATATTGGATTAAATGGCCTCCCCTCCTCATATAAGTATAACTCGATCTTTCTAATGGAATGTTCAGGCTTGTTTGGATGAGGACCTACCTTTATTCTTACTTTAAATTTTTCACCAGCTTTTACAGTGTCTGGAGCATCAATTTTAGGAGTATGTGATTCAACTTTTGATATAGCCTCTCCTTTTGCGGTTTCAGAGGTATAGATTAGGTCTTTGAAAGCTTTCATATATTTTCACCAATCTAAAACTTATGTAAAACTTACTTATAAGCTTAATGTATCTAATATAATAGTTAGAAAAACTAACCAATTTGATGTTGCTCTTTGGAAAGTAGCTTTAATAGTTTACTTATGTTTTCTTTAGCTTCATATATAGTTTCTCCGGCAAGCAATGCAACTAGTTTCCTAAGAAATCTAGTTATGTCGCCTTTCCTTCTAGCTCTTTCTACTTCACCTTTTAATTGATGTTCTAGATTGAATATTTTTAATGCTTTAATAATTTGATCACTATCTATTATTTTCTTTATCTTATTTTCTAATTCACCATATAGCTTTACTAGTTCCATGCCAGCATTCTTTATATCCGCATAGTCTATAAGTAAATTAACGGCATGTTCGCCATAACCATATGATGTAAGTATAAGCAATGATTTTGGATCAGATGAATACTTTACTTTCATGGCCTCGGGATATATCTTAGATTTTACTTCTAAAGTATATGGTCTAAATACCTCGTTATCCCTATACCTTAACATAGTACTCCTATATTCAAGATCAAGCCTACACTTATCTATAAAGGATCGAAGCTCTTCCTTATTATCTAGTTTTAATTCAATGATCGGTACATGTGTCCAGTTTATTAATTTAGAACTTTCCTTAACCGTTAATAATTCTCCATCAGGTTTCCGTGCATTAAGTAATATGAGTTCAGCATCACTAGCATCATATAGCTCTATATTTGGCTTTAATATTGCTGGTTCAGGCACCTTTAAAATAAATGTAAAAGTCCAGTCATCATATCCTTCCAGTTCATTATAAAGCCCCTGTCTTTCTGCAATTTCATCAGCTAGTCTAACATAGGGATTAATAATTTCTTCAATATCAACTACTTCAACCCGTCTTCTCCAATAGATCATATTATGAAGTAAATACCTAGTTGCCGGGATCCATCTCTTAATTATTGGGTTATAATAGAATGTTATGGGGTATCCGTCTATACGTTTCGTGATCTCAATTATAGGAGTTATCTCTGGATCAAGTATCTTAACACGGCGGCCTTCAATATCATGTGTTCTATGGCTAGGATAGGCTAGTGTCTTAACTTTTCCATTATGATCTATGAATAGTATTGTGCCTACGGCATCAATACTTACTGGAAAATATCTTATATAAGCCCTAGGATTCCAACTGTAGATACATAATTCTCCATTCTCTATTATAATGCAGTTTTTCTGTATGAGCCTAGTAAATACATCAAGGTACCTGCCTTCAAAAGCCTCTATCTTCTTAGTTGGTTGGCCTAAATACTTACTAATCATCTTAATTTCTTCTAGAGATGGTTCATAACCTTTATCAATAGCTATTTTTAAAGCTTCAACCATACAAATGCTATTACCCTTACAATCTTTATAAAGATCTGTAGAGCTCATTTAATCTTCACCTAGTATTTTAATATTTATTATAGGAATAAAATTAAGCTACGTATGAACGCTAAGGCTATAGCTTTTTCTATGCATATCTATTATTAGTGAAGAATCCCAACGTGGGCTGATTCCATGATGAGATCGGCCTCTACGGATTATATGGGTGTATCAATTATTGGTTGAAGTATATGTTGGTACTAGTGGTTGGAGTTATGACTGGAACCCGGATGGTTTTAAATGGTATGCTAGGGAATCCGGGTTAAATGCTGTTGAACTTAACTCTAGCTTCTATAGACTACCATATAGATCTATGGCTCTTGGATGGAGCCGTTTATCCCATAAGATTAGATGGGCTATTAAAGTCCATCGTATGATTACCCATGTATATAGGTTAAAGCCTCCTAAAGCTCTTGAATGGCTAGGATACCTATTGTCTAGAGTATCGCCGCTTGAGGAGAAGGGCTTAATTGATTTCTATCTATTCCAGTTACCGCCGAGTTATACCGCGTCTAAGACTAATTGGGAACGTATAGAGTATATTGCATCTAAAACAGAGCTTGGATCTAGAATGGCTGTTGAATGGAGACATATTAGCTGGTTTAATGATGAGTGGATCGATCGTTCTAAGGAGCTAGGCATAACGATCGTCTCTATTGATTCTCCTGACTTCATATTTTATGCTCGTTCATCTCCTTACGTATATGTTCGTATGCATGGACGTAGTTTTTGGTATGTTCATTATTATACTGATGAGGAGTTACTAGAAGTTGCTAAAAAAGCAGTTGACTTGGGCGGTAATAAGATATATGTATTCTTTAATAACGATCATGATATGCTTGATAATGCTAGGAGAATGTATGCTATACTCTTAAAGATCATCTCATAGAAACCTATATTGTATAGGAAAATCCTTAAAACCGGTTTTGGTATAGGTTTTTTAGGTGCTTTAGAGTAGGGGAGTAGTTAAAGTAGCTGGGTGAGGATAAAGGTTTGAGCGAAGAAGCATTTAAGTATATAGTACGTATTGCAGGGACCGATGTCGACGGCAGCCTTAAGACTGCTTGGGGTCTTGCAGAAATAAAGGGTATTGGTGTAAATCTAGCATATGCTTTATGCCGTACATTAGGTATTGATCCTGAGAAAAGAATTGGTTTCTTAACAGATGCTGAGGTTAGAAAAATAGAGGAGGCATTAAAGGATTTATCAGCTTATGGTCTTCCAGAATGGGTTCTTAATCGTAGGAAGGATTATGTTAGTGGTAGGAATATGCATTTGATTGGTGCTGAACTAATATTCTATGTAAAACAAGATATTGAGAGAGAAAAGAGGATTAAGAGCTATCGTGGTATAAGGCATGCACTTGGTCTAAAGGTACGTGGACAGAGAACACGTACAACTGGTCGTCTGGGCATAACTGTTGGTGTAAGGAAGAAGAGGAGGTAATAAGCTATGGGTGATCCACGTAAGCCTCGGAAGAAATGGATAGGCCCTAAGCATCCATGGCGTAAAGAGAGATTAATGTATGAGATGAGGCTTGTAGGCGAATATGGACTACGTAATAAGAGGGAGCTGTGGATAGCACAGACAATCATACGTAAGTTTAGGCATCAAGCACGATCATTGCTTGCTGTACCACAGGAGATTCGTGAAAAGGTTGAGAAAGCCCTTTTACGTCGTTTATATCAACTTGGTTTATTACCTGAAAACGCTACACTTGATGATGTTCTTTCACTGTCTGTAGAGGATCTTCTTGAGAGAAGGCTTCAGACCATTGTTTATCGTAAGGGACTCGCTAGAACGATCTATCAAGCTAGGCAATTAATAGTACATGGACACATAGCTATTGCTGGGCGCAGAGTTACTGCTCCAGGATATCTTGTTACTAGAGATGAAGAGGATCTAATAGATTATGCGCCTACAAGCCCATTTAAGAAATTAGCTGAAGAACAAGCTGGAGGTTAATTATTATGGCCTTCTCAATTCGTGAACTAAAATGGGGTGTAGCTCATATCTATAGTTCGCCGAACAATACTATAATCCATGTAACAGACTTAACTGGTGCAGAGACTATAAGTCGTGCAAGCGGTGGAATGGTTGTAAAAGCTGATCGTGAGAAACCAAGTCCTTACGCTGCAATGCTAGCTGCTAGTCGTGCAGCATCAGCTGCTATGGATAAGGGTATAACGGCACTACACATAAAGGTACGTGCGCCTGGAGGCCATGGTCCTAAGACGCCAGGGCCTGGAGCACAAGCTGCAATACGTGCACTTGCTCGTGCAGGCTTTATTATTGGTAGGATTGAAGATGTTACACCATTGCCTCATGACACTACTAGAAGGCCGGGAGGTAGGCGTGGTAGAAGAGTCTAAGTTTTAACTGGTGATGATGTATTGGAAATAGATATTTTAGAAAAAACACCTTTAACAGTTAAGCTCCATGTTAAGGATATTCCCTTACAGATTCTAAATGCTATTAGGAGAGTTATGATTAGTGAAGTACCTACTATGGCTGTTGATACAGTTGTATTCACTCTAAACACTAGTGTATTCTATGACGAGATAATTGCTCATAGACTTGGGCTAATACCGTTGACTAGCGAATATGCATTAGACAAGTATAAGTCTCCGGAAGAATGTATGGGTGGGGAAGAAACTATATTCTCTGAAGAATGCTTTGTAAAACTTGATCTTGAGGCTGAGAATAAGAGTAATGCTCCACTTACGATATATAGTAGGGATCTAGTGTCAAGCGATCCCGATGTAAAACCCGTCTATGAGTCAATACCAATACTAGTACTTGGGCCTGGCCAGAAGATTAGACTTGAAGCATATGCGAGACTCGGTCGTGGTAAGGAACATGCTAAGTGGAGCCCTGTATCGGTTGCTGCTCATAAATATGTACCTGACATAAAGATCGATTATAATAAGTGTGAAAAGGGTTGTAGTGCTTGCATCGATATATGTCCTAAAGGCATTTTCAAACTATCTCGTGGTAAGCTTACCCTAAATAAAGATAAGATCCTTGAATGTACATTTTGTAAATTATGTGAGTCTCAATGCCCTAGGGGAGCTATAACTGTAAGTTTTCGTGAGAATGAATACATATTATCTATTGAGTCAACCGGTTCATTGCCTCCTAAGAAAATACTTTTAGAGGCTATACGTATTCTTGACTCTAAATTGGATGACTTCCTTGAACAATTACGTAGAGAAGGTGTAATACAATGAAGAGAACTGGTCCAACGAACATTATACTGCGTAAGACAATAAGGGAGCTTAGAAAAGCTGCTAATAGTAATAATGCACCAATATGGGATACAGTAGCAGATCTACTTGAAAAGCCTAGGAGAAAGAGAATAGCCGTTAATATTAGTAGGATTAATCGTCATACAAGTGATGGCGAGGTAGTTGTTGTACCTGGTAAGGTATTGGGTGCTGGGAAACTGGATCACCCAGTAACTGTTGCAGCTATAAGTTTTAGCCTTAAAGCTCTTGAGAAGATAAGGTCTGCTGGAGGTAAGGCAATACATATACTCGACCTTATATGTGAGAATCCACGTGGTAGTAATGTCAAGATAATTGGTTAGGGTGATAGATGATGGCCGGAGAAACTAGTAAGAAAACAATCATGATTGATGCAACAGATCAAATACTCGGTAGATTAGCTAGTATAATTGCTAAAAAGCTTCTCGAAGGCTATCGTATAATAGTTGTTAATGCAGAGAAAGCTATTGTTAGTGGCGAGCCCAAGAGAGTGATCATGGGCTATAAACTTATTGAGCAAGTAAGGACTCTGCATAACCCATATAAGGGTGGTATTCGAAGGCCTAAGGCTCCAGATAGATTATTTAAGAGAACAGTTCGTGGAATGCTTCCAATGAATAAGCCTCGTGGTAGGAACGCGTATAAGAGGCTACGTGTCTATATAGGTGTTCCTCCAGAACTTAGTGGTAAGGAGAAGGAGTTCATTAGGTTCCGTGAAGCTGATGTTTCTAGGCTTAAGAATAAGTATATAACATTATATGAAGTTTCTAAACACCTTGGATGGAGGGGTGCTTATAGGTGAGTAAGGCTAAGGTTGAGCCTAAGAAGATCGTTATAGCAACTGGTAAGAGGAAGACAAGTATAGCTAGGGCAATCATAAAGCCAGGCGAAGGAAGGATCTGGATTAATGGTGTACCATTAGAGATATGGCCCATTGAACTTGCAAAGCTTAAGATGTATGAACCACTAGTCATAGTCGGCGATCTCTGGAAACAAGTTGATATAAGAGTCAATGTTAGAGGAGGCGGCTTTATGAGTCAAGCTGATGCAGTACGTATGGCCCTTGCAAGAGGTTTACTAAAGTATGCAGGCGATAATCCAGAGCTTAAGAGGATCTTAAATGACTATGATCGCTATATGCTCTCTGGTGATCCACGTAGAACAGAACCTGAAAAGTATATGAGGTATAGTGCACGTAGAAGATGGCAGAAGAGCTATAGGTGATACACGAGAATGATCATACCTGTTAGATGTTTTACATGTGGTAGGCCTATAGGGCATTTATGGGATGAGTTTAAACGACGTGTAGAGGCTGGAGAGGATCCGGGAAAGGTACTTGATGATCTTGGTGTTAAGAGGTATTGTTGTAGACGTATGTTCCTCTCTCATGTAGATCTTGCTTATGAGATCCTTAATTTCCCCAAGATAAGCTAGCTTATATAGGTGATTATTCGTGTCCGAGGAAAGTAGACAATCTCCTAAGGAAGAGAGTAGAGAGGTTAAACATAGGGATATTGAATTATTGATACCTCTTGAACAATATCTTGCAGCTGGTATGCATATAGGTACACATATGTGTACAAAGTTTATGGAGAAATTTGTTTATCGTGTAAGAAATGATGGTCTATATATACTTGATATTAGGAAGATTGATGAACGTATTAGAGTTGCAGCTAAGTTTCTGGCTAGATACGATCCTTCGAAAATAGCTGTTGTATCTGTACGACAATATGGTCAAAAGCCTGCTCAGAAATTCTGTAAATACGTTGGATGCCGTGCATTCACTGGCAGGTTCTTGCCAGGTACATTCACTAATCCGTCACTTAAACAATATTTTGAGCCAGAAATAGTATTGATAACTGATCCTAGGGCTGATTCACAGGCACTTAAGGAGGCTGCTGAAATAGGTATCCCAGTAATAGCCTTAACTGATACAGATAATCGTACAGAATACATAGACCTTATAGTTCCAGCTAATAATAAGGGTAGGAAGAGTCTAGCACTAATATATTGGCTACTAGCACGCCAAGTATTGCGTGAACGTGGGCTGTTACCGACTGATGGCGACTTACCAGAGCCTCCTAGCGAGTTTGAAACAAGGATTCAGAGGTAGTAATCATGGAAGTATATCCTGAAGTACGTAGCCCTGTCGTAGCTGGTTACTTTTACCCTATTAATCCAGATGATCTTAGAAGAGCCATAGAGGATTCCTTTAAGCACCCAGTAGGACCCGGTGTACTCCCTAAGCCATCATCTACTAGGGTTAAAGAAAGTGCAGGATTCGTTGTACCACATGCAGGATATATCTATAGTGGCCCTGTTGCTGCCTATTCCTATCTAAGGCTTGCTAAAGAAGGATTACCTGAGACATTTATTATTATAGGACCTAACCATACTGGCTATGGCGCACTCGTATCTGTTTATCCATCTGGTAAATGGGCTACTCCTTTCGGTGAAATAGAGGTTGATACAGAATTAGCACGTAGTATAGTTAATAATAGTGGATATGCTGAATTAGACGTTTATGCACATATTGAGGAGCATTCAATAGAGGTTCAATTACCATTCCTCCAATATTTATTTGGTAATAAATTCAAGATAGTGCCAATAGTACTTGCATTACAAACACCTGAAGTCGCAGTAGACCTTGCTAATGCTATATACGATGCTATAGCACATAATGAACGTGATATAGTGATTCTTGCAAGTAGTGACTTCACGCATTATGAGCCACATGAATCAGCTAAGTCTAAGGATCTTAGAGCTATAGAAAAGATCCTTGAACTAGATTCTCATAAATTCTATAACATTATTAAAGAACTTAATGTATCAATATGTGGTCCGGGAGGAATAATGGTGCTAATAGAGTATACTAAGAAGGTATATGGCAATAACGCAAAAGCTGAACTATTGAAATATGCTACAAGCGGCGATACATCAGGCAATAAAGCCGCTGTTGTTGGTTATGCTTCAATAAGATTCTATGGTAAATAATTATTCCATTATAGTCATGGATAATTAAATTAGCTAGTTTACTCAATATTTATATATCGGTGATAAGAG
The DNA here is from genome assembly GCA_964542295.1 of uncultured Desulfurococcaceae archaeon. Classification (GTDB taxonomy): domain Archaea; phylum Thermoproteota; class Thermoprotei_A; order Sulfolobales; family Desulfurococcaceae; genus CAZHDB01. The sequence goes on along the minus strand of CAZITZ010000027.1, from coordinate 4,200 downwards.
ATCATAGAGACAACTATATATAAAGTACCTGTTCCAATATTTTCTACAGCAATAAATGTTAATAACCCTGTTTATACCATATTAACTCCTACTAGAATAAAGTTTAGGATTAATATTATAGAAAATAATGTTAAGATAATACTACATAATTCTACAAGTGATTATTTAAAGTTATTAGAGAAGTATCTTAATATGTTTTTCCGACGAATAATCTCTGAGAATACTAGGCAAGGACTCCAAATCGATATATATGGTAACATAGAATATGCATTAGGAGCGTATGTTGCAATAACGATTGAATCTCTAAAACTATTTGGTATAGATACTGATGAATTATTTGATATATCGAGATCCATAGATAAAGATTTTGGTCTTAATAATGTTGTTGTAAATGCTTTAAAGAATTCTTATTTAACATCAAAACCACTTATCTATAGAGATGGCGAACAACCAATAGTGGTAATGGATGAAGTAAATATAGAATTTACTGGCAAGAACATCATTGACTATAATAAAGCTCTAATGCTTATAGAAGATCAAGCTATTCATTCTGCAATAGTTCATTTAGGAGGCCACACAGTTCTTTCAGTAGCTAGATGCATATTATCTAAGGGATTTAGTGAATGCTCCGATCTATTTAGAGAGGCTGAAAGAATCATTAATGGAATATACTATATAGTATACGAATTATATCCCCCTTTAAATGGTCATTATATATGGGATCTGGGAAACTATGTATCAATAATTACCCTTCAATAGACTACCTAGGAATTAATTATACTTTTATGTTTAGAAGATATACCTTAATATAGTGTGGCTTAACATATAATTGGCTTGATTTACTTTGAAGATATATGGTGGATAACTAGTGTCAAATGCTACAATCAATAGGAAATACGAGCACATAGACATAGTTGTTAAAGAGAACATAGTCTATCCAAGTCTTTGTTCAGACATATACAGTAGTATTAGATTTGTACATAATGCATTTCCAGGCCTTGATTATAATGATATTGATTTATCTATAAGTTTCCTAGGCTATGACTTAAAAGCTCCATTAATGATAACTGGCATAACAGGAGGCCATAGAAGTGTTATAAAGATAAATGAACTTCTTGCAAAGATTGCTGAGAAATACGGTATTGCTATTGGTGTTGGAAGTCAGAGAGCAATGCTTGAGACAAAAAGCTCCGAGATCATTGAATCTTATACTGTTGTTAGAAAAGTTGCTAGAAATGTCCCAGTGATAGGAAATATAGGCATTAATACACTCAGTAAGATAGATCTTAGATCACTTATTGAAGCACTTGATAAATTAAATGCGGATGCACTAGCTATTCATTTGAACCCTGCACAGGAACTTATACAGCCTGAAGGAGACATTGACTTCTCAAATACTCTTCTTAATAAAGTATCTGAGTTAATGGATCTAATTAATATACCTATATTGATTAAGGAAGTTGGTAATGGCTTATCTATGGAAGTTGTAAGACTATTCCATGGACTTGGTATAGAGATATTTGATGTAGCTGGTGCTTGCGGTACTAGCTGGATAGCTGTTGAAGTCTATAGAGCAGAGAAATCAAGTCATAAAGATAAGGCTTTGCTTGGTAAAAAGCTTGGTGGATGGGGTATTCCAACACCATTGTCTGTCATAGAAGCAAGGTGGGCTGCACCATCATCTTGGATTATAGCTAGTGGAGGAGTATGGGATGGATATAAGGCTGCTTTAAACATTGCCTTGGGTGCCAATATGGCTGGTTTTGCTCTTCCCATATTAAGAGCTATTATTAATGGCGGCTTTGAAGCCGGCTCAAAATATATTGAACGATATATTAATGAGCTTAAGGCAGTAATGTTCTTAACTGGATCCCATAATGTTAGGGAGCTTATGAATAAACCATTATACGTGTCAAGTAGTATTCTTGCAGTATTGAGTTCTAGGGGAATTGATTGGAATAGGTATCTTGAGATCAAAAGTGGGTGATTTATTTGGAAAATTATGAGTTTCCAGAAGTATATGTTGAAGGAGTAAAGTCTGATTATTACATAGTTGAAACAGGTAGTGGAGAATATAAGTTTTCAAGGGAGCCTATTGGAAGATTTTTTGGACATATCATATATGAGGAGGTAGTCGATAAAGCACTCGATCTAGTTGAAGCTATTTTTAAGAGAGCGGTTATTGTAGTTCCTAAGTTTAGAGAGAAAGGAGATCTTGATGCTTTTCTTGTAGAGAAAGGTACTAAGAATTGCCTTGTCGAGGTCAAGAGTATACATCCCTATGTATTTGTTAAGGAAGGAGATAAGGTAGATCTGCATGATAAAATAGCTTACATGGTAACTGGTAAAGGCGAGGTAAGAGTCTATAAATCTCCGTGTAAAGGATTAGTATTACTAGTAGTAAATTTCCCGTGGGAAAAACCTGAGAGATATCTGATCGTGGTTGTGGGCGAAAATGACGTTAGACGAATCAAGATTAGAAGAGATTAGAGAATTAGCTTATAAATATGCATTACTAAATGCTATAATGCATAGTGGTAAGGCTAGAGTAGGTCCCGTTGTATCAAAAATCATAGCTGAAAAACCAGAGATTAAAACTATTATTAAACAAGTGATACCGGTTATTAGGGATGTTGTTAATGAGGTTAATAAACTCAGTATTGAAGAACAAGAAAAGATCATTAAAAAGAATTATCCTGAACTTCTTGAGACAAGGCCTAAGGAGGAGAAGAAAGAATTACCTCCATTACCGAATGCTGTAGAAGGTAGAGTCATAACAAGATTCGCCCCTAATCCTGACTTTACAATACACCTTGGTAATGCAAGAGCTGCTTACTTAAGCTATATCTATGCTGAAATGTATAAAGGTGAGATGATCTTACGTTTCGAGGATACTGATCCAAGGACTAAGGCTCCATTTCCAGATTCTTATAACAAGGTAAAAGAGGATCTTAGATGGCTTGGTATAAAGTGGAAGAGAGAATATATTCAAAGCCTAAGACTACCGGTTTACTATGATATAGCTCGTAAGCTCATAGAGATTGGTGGAGCATATGTTGATAGATGTGATGCTGATACATTCCGTAAACTACGTGATCAGGGTAAAGCATGTCCACATAGAGATCTAGATCCAAGTATTCATCTTGAAGAATTTGATAAAATGGTTGAAGGATACTATGGTGAGGGTGAAGCTGTTCTAAGAATAAAAACTGACCTAAACTATCCCGATCCATCTATTAGAGAATGGGTTGCACTTCGAATAATAGATACTAGTAAAACGCCTCATCCAGTTGTTGGAGACAAGTATATTGTATGGCCAACCTATAACTTTGCAGCAGCAATAGATGATCACTTAATGGGTGTGACACATATATTTCGTGGTAAGGAGCATGCTACAAATACTATCAAGCAGAAATTCCTCTATAGCCATCTTGGATGGAAGTATCCTGAGACAATACATGTTGGGAGACTTAGTCTTGAAGGCGTCATGCTTAGTAAAAGTAAGATGAGGAAGAAGATAGCTGAAGGCTATGAAGTATATGATGATCTACGTTTTGGAACATTATCTGCATTGAGACGCAGAGGCATTGTTCCAGAAACAATACATGAGATCATTAAGAACGTAGGCATAAATCCTGTTGATGCAAGGATAAGTTATGCAAATCTAGCAGCTATTAACCGTAAAATAATTGATCCAAGGGCTCCAAGATATATGATGGTAATCGATCCAATAGAGATCACGATATATAATGCACCAGAAGAACATAAGATAAGCATCATAAGGCATCCGACAACAAAGGCTAGAGAGGAATATCTACTACATGGTCCAGAAATCCATGTATACATATCACGTAGAGATCTGGACATGTTAGTTAGTAAGAAAATGATAAGGCTCATGGATCTTGCTAATGTAGAGTATAAAGGTATAGGTTATAAAGATGGATCAATTGTGATTGAGACAACCTTTATAGACAATGATCTAGAAACAGCACGTAAGAAAGGGCTACCAATAATACAATGGGTACCTAAAAACGACTATATATTAATAGAGATATTGAAGCCTGAAGATGATAAAATAATAAGTGAATATGGATATGTTGAAAGAGCTATTGAAAGAATAGAACATGGATCAATAATACAGTTCTACAGATACGGATTTGTAAGAATAGAGAAAACAGTTAAAGGAATACAAGCAATATA
>CAZITZ010000026.1:0-13679 GCA_964542295.1 uncultured Desulfurococcaceae archaeon | reverse complement strand
TAGGTAATCATGCAATAGGATTATTCTCAAACGATGATGAATTTGCAAATGAACTAATGGATATAGGAAACTTTATAGGTGAAAGGCTTTGGAGAATGCCTCTTTGGAAAGAATATTATGAACAATTAAAAAGTGATGTAGCCGATACAAATAATGTTGGTGGAAGGCCTGCTGGAGCTATTACAGCTGCAGCTTTTCTAAGCAAGTTTATTGAGAATACTAAGTGGATACATCTCGATATAGCTGGTACTGCATGGGTTCAACAATATGGACCTAAGAAACCATATTATCCGAAAGGTGCTACCGGAGTCGGAGTTAGGCTAATTCTTTACTACTTATTAGTGAAAATTGTAAAATATCGTAAATGAATTATTCCCACTATTTTCCCACATAGTAATCTTCTTAATACAAATACTTTTTTATAGTAAATTTTCAAAACTTGATAAAGAATATATTATCAATCTAAAAACAACTGCAATATGTAAGAAGATAATAGAGTAATCAAATAAGGAGCAAATACATATAAATAGGCGTTAGAACAAATACTAAAGAATGGATAAAGATTCATGTAGGGTGTTAGAATATGGCAGTTGAATGCACAAGTATATACGACATAAGATTTCTAATGAGACGTGGAATTGCACTCAGTCCACCTTTATGGAGGACTTTGAAGGCAGTCATTGAATTAAAGAAAGCAACAGCTGAGGATCTTGCAAAGGCAACAGGTAGGCCGAGGACAATAGAGTCAAGATACCTTGCTGAACTTAATAGACTAGGACTAGTGGCTCGTAAGAGAATAAGTAGGAAAGTATATTACATAGAGGCAGAGACAGCCGTTAAGGAGGCCCTTCAAGAACTTGGTGATGTACCTGTTGAACAATTAGCTCATCAAATTGGTTTACCTGCTGATATTGTTAGAATTATAATTGAGTGTCTTAAGAAGGAGAAGTAATTATTTTAGAAACTAAAATCTTTTTCCTAGTTTTTCCCTGAAATCACAGATAATGAGATAATGTTATGAATTACTTACTTCGTAAGAAACTTCGAAACGGCTAAAAAGACTATACATAAATTGTGGAACACTTGTTCTCAAATCAATAACTTCCTTAACTGATGTACCATTTGATGAAGCAATAATAGTGATCTTTACACCTTTATTAGAGAAATCAGGGGATATCTTTTCAATTTCTTCTAAAGTATAAAGAAAAGCACCTATAATCATACGTAGAAATTCACTTCTATTTCTAAATGAAAGCATGTTATAATACCTGTCTATCTGTTCAATTACTTGTTCAGGTAGTTTAAGACTTACAACACGATTAGAACCGTTGTAGTATATTATTCGGCGAAAACTTGTTCCAAATTTTTCATATCTCGGTTTTATACTCTGCCTCATTCCAGTACATCACCAGCATACTTTCAGATTGCTGTATTCTTAGAGATTATGTAAAAACTCTATAAATCAAGGAAAACATTGGAGGTAATATAATCTAGGTATTACCTATAGTTTCTCCATAGGTACTACTTGCAATAAACTTATATATTAACAAAAATTTGTCCCATAATTTATTATAAGATCCTGAGATTCAAAATAACTATCCTAACGATCTTGATGATCGATATAGACCTCATTATCTGGGCCAAGACCAGACATGGATCCTATGTAACCAGTATAGTACTGTACAACTATACAATTATATGTGTAGATTATGTTTATAAATGCATTAGTTAGATATTATATATTGGCCCGTGAGACCTTAACCCGTGTCCCGGGTATGGGATGATCACGTGGAGGCTCCCCCTGGTGTCATGGCCTCTTGTATATTGTGTTATTCTATACTTGTGTACAAAATAATTGAACAAAGATCCTTATCCACATGATCCTCTAAAAGGACAAGAAGCACATGATGAGTATACTTCATAATATTGATCAAGATCTGTTTCTTCAAGAAGTTTTTCAAGTTTATTCTTCTTTTTCACATTATCTTTGGACATAATACTTCTCCTAGGCGGGTCTGTGTTGTGAAAAACTTATAAATTTATCACATATCGGTGGGACTAATCATTCAGGTTTTACATAAATAGGAGTACGTCCCCCACTATATAATACTAATAATCCCCTTCTAGCAGCTTCTCTTAAGGCTTTCTTAGCAGTACTTATTCTAATATTATATGCTTGTGCTAAAGTATATGGTGTCAATACTTTGAATGTACCTCTCTTTAAATCCCTTTCAAGCCTTTTCATAACATCTTTAGAAAGCTCAATCTGGCTGACAAGAGTAAAGCCTTTATGACTGGGTGTAGACTCTTCCTTTCTCTCTCTACCTCTTTTACCTCTTGCCATACTTTTTCTCTACCCCTCATATTTTTGTGCTGAGGAAGTAATATATTAATAGAATTTAAATAATTAACTCTTAATAGAGGATGGTTATGGAGAATATTAAAGGTATATTGCCTCCCATAGTTATACGTAAAAATACCTATTATGAAACTATTGATGAGAATAGTACGTTTGTACTATTATTATCCTATATGCTTGCTAATAGAAAGAAAAGAGGAGTATTTGGAAGAGAATCTGAAATACTAAAAAATGCATACCTAATCTATTACCCTGTATACTTACAAGAATTTACACATATCAAGGCATACGTGATTGATATCTATTCTGGTGAAGAGCTAAAACTTACATATAAAGAACCTTTTATAGACTTAGTAGTTAATTTAGTAAATAAGCTTGAAGATCTTAAAAGAGAACAATTCCTCCATCATTTAAATAGGATCATAGAAATACTTCATGACATGGTTATAAAGGAAAAATACTTCATTAAGTCGAAGATTGTGATTAAAAACATTATCTTGGATGAAGCATTTCTAAAAGATTTTAACTTTCTTCTAAACTATTCATTCGATAAATGGTTTGATGGATATATAATTACAATAAGTAAGAGCTACATTGAAGATATTATTACTACAAATTCTATGCAAATAGAGAAACTGCTCAAGTCTAGCTATAACATCATGAATTCTATAAATCAATTAATTCCATTATTGGATCATTACTATATAAAGTGGAAAAAGGATCTAGAAACACATGTATATGAAGTAATTTCTGAAAAAAGAAGACAACTTGAAATCATTAGAAGGAAAGTTGATCTTAGAATACATGAACTTCAAGAGAGACTAACTAGGGAAATCGAAAATGTTGAAAGAAGTTATAGACCATTAGTTGAGAGTTTAAGTAAACAGATGAATGACATCACTCTGAGGATCTCTAAGACTAAAGAAGGTATTCAAGAAGGCAAACAGAAAAAACTGGCGCGTCAATTAAAGAGACATATTAAAACTATGGAAAAAGAAAGAGAATCCTTATCTAAAAGACTTAAGACTCTCATGAGAAGAATTGAAGAGGAGAAAAAGAAGATAAATTATGAATATAAGAAACTTGTAGAACTTGAATTAAAGAAAGTTGATGTCTTAGAGAAAGAGATAGATGATCTAACTTCAAATAAGGATGAATTAATAGATATAGCACTTACATCAATACAAAGAATTAAAAACTATCTTATACAACTAAATGATATTGTTTCAAGGACTCAATCCATTTTATATAGGTACTCGATCAATACACCATTAAAAGGGTCGGGTATATATCTTATACCCTACATAATAGTTAATTATAGAAGTAGGAAGGGTATAAGAAAATATATTGTTCCCCCATTATATATTGATATACATGGATTTAGTAGGCCCAAGTTCTTTGATTACAATAGCATATACCTATATCTAAAGAGATCTATTGACAGAGTACTAAGTAAATATAAGCTATATAAGAGCAATAAATATGATCTTTTAAATAAGGTGAATCCTGATATAGTAATTGATAGAGCTAAGTATTTACTCGATCATAAAATAATTGATGAAAATATGTATAAAGAAGTTATGGAATTTATAAAAAACATTAAACAGTAGGCGGTGGCGGCAGCGGAGGTTCTTCTAGAACCTTTTCTTCAACAATTGCCTTCTTATATCTATTGATCGTAATTGCACATATTACATATGCTATTATTCTTAGTATAAACGCTATTAGACCAGCAATAACCATAGGCATTAATGCTGCAAATAAATTCATTTCAAGCGTCATAGGATCTACCATTTCTCCACTTTCAATCATTTTCTGTGTTTCAGTAATTAGTGTTTTAAGATTGGCGAGTGAAATATAGACAGTTACTACACTAAAGATCATGACAAGGCCAAGCATTATAAGTAATATGGATACATATGGCTTAAATATATGAGAAAACTCTCTATACAACAAAAGGAAACCAATGGCCTCTAGTAGGACAACAATTATTTGAATACTATTATTGACCATATTCATAATCGTAATACTTGATGACATTTGATCGTATGTTGTATTTAGGATTACAATAGGATCGGCAGATATATTGGTAGGCATTGATAACTCCGTCTCAATAACCGTCATGGAGTAGACATTAGATCCTACTAATGATACAGTTGCTATAAATAACATAATAGATACAATTAGGAAATAGGATTTCTTCCATACTTTGTATATATTGTACCACAATAGACCAGTAAATATAAAGCCAATTATTTCTACGAGAGGCAGTATTCTAAGTATATACCCTATCAGCCCAATTTTTAGTATCGATTGTTCTACTCTAGGTAATTTTTTAGTGCTAGCTGGTACTTCCACTTTTTCTTCCCTCAAGAAATTCCTTGAGAATCCCAATTATTTCTTTTACCTTCTCATGTTCACAATGATTTATGCATTGACTAATATATTCAATCCTAAAATGTTTCTTAAGCTCATCTCTAACCTTACCAGTCAAAATATATTCCTCAGCCTTCCTTCTACACTCCTCAATGCATTCCTTAATGTTTGGCTTTACAATATAGATCAATGGATACTTTGGATCAATTAGTCGTACATGTATGTGTTTATATAATCCAATTTTCTTTATAGCATTTCTAATACTTTGAAGTTCATCTTTTTCAAAAACAAAACACTGTACATGCTTAAAAGCTTTTAACATACGTTCTGCAATCAATACTATATCATCCTGTTTATCTCCTGCCACCTTCATCACCTAATCTAGTCTTTTTGACAGGAATACGGAGTTCTTCAACAACAAGACGGATTACCCATGCATATATTGGGTTACCAATGCTTCTCCTAAGTTCTCCATCAACATACTTAGCCCTATATACAAGTTCACCCTTATAGTTATAGACACTTATCCATCCCTTAACCTTGCCCCATAGATTCTTAACAAGGCTTATTTGTATTGCATAATCACCATGTTCGAGTTTGACCTTATATTTATAGGCTCTTCCACGGGCATAAGTAGGCTTGGTCTCCGTCTTTTCAAGAACTCTTTCAGGCATTTTTGATACAAGCTTTAGACCATTATTTTTTAAGAGTATAAGAGACACTTTTCTACATATATGTCTATTTGATCTACTTCTGCTTTCTTCATCTATAAGACTTGTTAGAACATTAGAACTAGTTAATGCCATAGATTCAACGCTATACAATATTATTCACCAATAATGAGTAATTTACTTTCTTTAACACTATATACAGGCTTATCAGTATCAATAATTAGAACTATAGGATTATTAGCAAGCTGTGCAGAAACCCTAACTTCTTTCGATTTGACAATTAATTGTTTTATACCTTCTAATTTCTCTTCTTTTACAAGTAATCCTTCATCGTTATAAATAGATATTATGACATCGTATTCTTCTGGTTTATGGTATAGCGCCGTCATGATCTTAGGCATTAGCTCTATCCCCTCTACAAACATATACATTTAACATATTATATTAAGCTATTCATTAAGAGCTTTAAACTAATTATGATAAGAACTAGTTAATTTCACTAATAATATATTTATTGTATAACCTACAATATCTATGTATAGGGTAGTTATAGATGTAATGTGGTTGATGTATTGTGAAGAAGCTTACTAGGAGAACTGAAGTACCTGCAGAACCTGAAGTTATTGCTAAAATTCTTGCAAATCTTGAGGATCTATTTAGGTATTATCCTTTTGTATCAAGAACTAAATGGGAAGAGGATGGATTAATAGCAGAAGTAAGGTTCAGGAAATTATTTGGTGGATTATCAGATATTTTTAGGATTCGATTTAGATATAGTCCAAGTGAAGATACATTAACAATATATGGTGAAGGCAGGAGATCTAGGCTTGCAATGGTTATTCTCTTAAGGCCAGGATTTCCAAACACTATTGTTAAAATGGATGCTTTTCTAGATGGCGTATCAGGGCCAATAGCTTCAAGCTTTCTAAACGATCTATTAAAACATACATCTCAATACCTATGGCTAAAAGCCCAGGATTACTTAGCTGGGAGATTAAAACTTGAAGAGATACCTACAGCACCTGGAGCTGTAAGGAAAGTTGAGAAAATAGAAGCTCCATTTAGAGAAGCTGAGGCAAAACCAACTATACCATCAGCTCCACCAACTATATCTTCAGCAGAGAAGGGCATTCCTAAAGAGCCTTCTGCTCCTCCTCCACAGCCTCCATTACCATCTGAAGAAAAGCCTTCTCGTCCGGAGGAAATAGGTAAAGAGGCAGCTATTGGGGAGAAACCCTCATTAGCTAAACTCGAAACAATTCCTGTTGATGCATCAAGTATTAAGGAGATCAGTCTATTACTTGATGATGTAGTATTCATGGCCTCTATATTACTAAAGACTAGATTACTTGCAAGAATAAAGTCTAAACAACCACATAATATAGCTGATATACTGAAGGAAGTAACTAATAGAGCCGATATTGGCGAGTGTAAACAGTTAATTATCTCCTTAAGAGATTCTGAGAATAATGTTGAAGGAAAGATTGTATTAGATCTAGATAAGATGGCTATTGTTGGTGCAGTTTTAAGCATTGGTAATGAGAAGTATTATGAAGTTGATGCCTTAAGTACATTAGCTAATATAGATAAAGTACTTGATACTAAAGTATGGTGTTTAAAGGAACCAATTACTCATGGCTAATGGAGCATTAAAGGATATGCATAGTCTAAGGAGGAAATTCAATGAGATTAAAACAAGAAAGGGTTTATTCAGAGGTATTTTATTCATAACTGGCTATATACTCTCCCCTCTTACATGGTGGAATGACCTATTTGTAAATATCCCTGTATCATATGTCATTGCTTCAATTATTTCAAAGATCATTGGAGAAGATTATTTTCCCGAATTAATAGTATCTGTATATCTATTTACAAATGTCCTTGGCTTCTTACTCATGCATATAAGTATTTCATGGGGAAGAATTAGTAGGAGAAAGTTACTAATAGATATAATTATTGCTACCGGGTATACCATATTAGTCTATGTACTTGCATTACTTGGATATATTAAACCATTTTAGTAATCTCTCATATACTACACGCTTTAAATCATAAACTATATATTAACTAGGTAGTTAGAGGAGATGCTATGGAAATGGACGTACATGAAATAGTGAATTATGGTATACCGGAGAATGCAGTAAATGTACTGATAAATAGGGGAATCAAGAAACTTAATCCAATACAGGTCCAAGCACTAAAAAAGGGCGTCCTTGACGGTAAAAACATTGTTGTAGCAGCGCCTACAGCTAGCGGTAAGACATTGATTGCTGAATTAGCCTTAATTAAACAAGCTAGATCTCCTAATATTGGATTGTATCTTGTGCCATTACGTGCTCTTGCTAGTGAAAAATATACTGAGCTTAAACAATGGAGTGTACTTGGATTAAAAATAGGCATTACAACTGGAGACTATGAGTCTCCAGGTGAATACCTTGGCAATTATAATATTATAGTAGCTACATATGAGAGATTTGATTCTATTCTACGTTTAAAGCCTAGGTGGCTACATAGGATTAGGGTTGTTGTAATAGATGAGCTACACATGATCAATGATAGTGAGAGAGGGCCTGTATTAGAAATTATTGTAGCTAGACTAAAGAGAATGAATGTACAGATCATAGGTTTATCAGCTACAATAGGTAATCCAGGCGATCTTGCTAATTGGATTGATGCAGAACTAGTATATAGTAATTGGAGGCCCATAAAACTTATTGAGGGAGCATATGATTCCAAGAGTAAAAGAATATACTTTTCAGATGGACGTATTGAAAATATTATTCATAGATTATCGAATTCTCTTTTAAGTATAGTATTGCAGAGTATAACAAATGGTTATCAAGTACTAGCATTTGTCCATAACAGGAGAAAAACTGAAGAGTATGCCTTTGAATTAACAAATCACCTAAACTTACTAGCGCATATGACTAATCAGGAACTCATAAATAAGTTTATAGAAAGACTCCGGAGCGAAAGCCCTAGCAGAAATGAGATCGATAGATTATCTACATTAATGAGATACGGTGTAGCATATCATCATGCAGGATTAAGTAGTGCTGCTAGGAAAATTGTAGAGGAAGCTTTTCGTGAAAGAGCCTTGAAGGCAGTATTTGCTACACCGACACTTGCAGCTGGAGTAAATCTTCCGGCTAGACGAGTACTTGTATCGATCAAGAGATACGATCCACATATCCATAGATTCCGTAACATACCTGTCTTCGAATATAAGCAAATGGCTGGTAGAGCTGGCAGACCCCAATATGATCCATTCGGTGAAGCCATTATATATGATGCACGTAGTAAAGATGAAGCATTCCGTAAATACATTCATGGACGTATTGAGCCTATTGAGAGTAAGTTAAGTAATGAACGGAGCCTAAGAATTCATACATTGTCACTTGTAGCATCTGGTGATGCTGCTAATCTTAAGCAATTAATAGATATTTATAAGAATACATTATTTTATTATCAATATCGTTCAACAAGATATTTTGAGGCAGAAATTGAGAGGATCATTAATGAGCTTATGGAATGGGATATGATAAGACCATATGCTGGAGACATAATATTACCTACTAGACTTGGAAGGACTGTAGCAATAACATATATTGATCCATTATCTGCTCATAGATTCCTAAATATTGTGAAAAGAGAAGATCATGGTACACTATATCTATTACATACAATAACATTGACACCTGACTATATGAGAAGTAGGCCTTACATAAACTATCGAATTGTTGAAGAATTTGAAGAAAATGCATGGGATGATGCAAGTAATGAATTAGTGCCAGAGCCTCCTGAAGATGAAATAGAATATAGTCTCTGGCTTGAAGCCTACGTACAGGCTAGAATGCTTAAAGACTGGATAAACGAAGCTACAGAAGATGAGCTTTCAAGCTTATATGGTATAGGTCCTGGAGATATCTATGCAGCAAGAGATACTGCTTCTTGGATAGCTGCTAGTCTATCAAGAGTCTCTTCAATCAAGGATATGCCAGGACTATCTAATAGATTAGAGAGATTGAGTATGAGGATTGAATATGGAGTTAGAGAAGACGCTTTGGAGCTTGTAAAGTTAGAAGGTATTGGTAGGGTTAGAGCCCGTACTCTCATAAAAGCTGGAATATATAGTTTAGAGGATCTAGCTAAAGCTTCTGTAACAAAGCTATTGTCTCTACCTGGATTTGGAAGTAGGATTGTAAATAGTATTAAAGAGCAATTAAGGAATATGGGTTATTCCGTTACTTACTAGTTTCAGAGTATTTTCTTTCAACTATATCATGGAAGAAGTACCATATGGAGAATATAGCTATCATTAATGCTATACCAATGCCTATTCCCCATGCTAGAGCAGTTCTTACTTCAGATGATAATGTTGTTATATCAATAATTAATATGAGTGTTACAAATAATAGTATGAGAAACATGAATCCACGTAATTTTGTTTCAAGGCGGATATAACCTACGATTACATTAAGAGATATGAATGCAATTATAATGACAAATACTATACTTGCTATCCTACCAACATAATTTAGGAAGAGCGATGCATACTCTATGTAGCCTGGGAGTAGTATTAGTATTATTGAGTATATTGCTAATAATGCCAATCCTAAATCCACTAATAATATAACTAGATTAGTTAGACTAAGATATAATTGTTTAGTTAAAGGCCTTATTAATTCATCAACTCTCAATAGTTTAAAGACTTTTCTTAAAATATTATTTATAATCAATGCGATTGCAATATATATGGCTATGAGTGTTAATGCCAGGAATATACTTGGTAAGTATTCTATAAGCTCCTTTATAGCTAGTTTCAATGCATCCCATATGATTTCTAATCCATAGTATCCAGTAGTCTCGTTTATGGCCAAAGCTATCCACCCGATAATACTATTATATAGTATATAGTGCGGTATATAATGAATAATAATATTAAAGCAAATATCAAGGCTAGTAATTTAATTGTAGCTTTAACTGTTTCACTAACAGTAAATACTATAAAGTTATAACTTGCTATACTCGTCATATAGAGTGTCCTAGAATATAGTCTAGTATATGATGGAGGCAATAGTGCTAGTTCTGGTATAGCCGTTAGAGCAACTACTAGGCCTATGAAGCCAAATATACATGCTAATAAGAACACAAAGAATGGTACTGATGAAAGAAAGTATCCAATACTACTAGCAATCATTAATGCAAATGCATTAGAGCTTGATAATAATATACTTGCTTTAGGAGCACCTATTCTATGAATTATTGTTGAGAATACAAATGATGCAAAGAAGTTAGTTCCTACAAGTGAAAAACTATAGAGTACTGCTATAGGAATATGGTAATATGGATTATCAGCCATAAATACGAGTAATGGAGTTAATGCTAAACCCGTTATAGCATATCTATATTTTATGTAGCCTTGTCTTATCCAAAACATACTCATTACTATATTTGCTAATGTTTGAGTAAATCCTATTGATGCAGCAAAATAATCCGGAGCACCGAGATCCCTCATTATCCTTGGAACCCATGAAATTGATAGAAGATTTGATGCAGATAATAGCAAGACAAGCAATAAATATATATTAACAGCTTTTACTTCTTCTTCTGCACCAGCCTCTATCTTTTCAGGCATAACCGCCTTTATTTGAGATGATAATGTAATAATTATACTTGCAACGATCCCAACTGCAAAAGCTATATAGTACAGCATAAAGTACTTGTACGGCTCTGTAATAAAAGCCAGTACAAAGATCATTGTTGTTTGGCCAAGAATACTTGCAATACTAGACATGATCGTACGATACGATAGTAGTTTCCTATATAGATCATTTTTAAAGAGTGAGAAAAATGATAATCCTAGGAAGAAACTTGTTGGAATAGATACGAGCATTGCAAGACCATATATGATTATTATTAGAACTTTATCTGATGCAAAGAATGGTATAGAGCACCAAAGTATTCTCTCCAATACGTGAGCTATGAGTAGTGGAGCACGTATATCAACTCCAGAATACCTTATATTCTTTAAACCCTGGGCTATTAATAATGATAATAATCCTGCAAATGCATTAAGCAATAATAGATCGCCTAGACTATAACCAATGCTCACTAGAAATATAGGGGTAAGGCTACGGGTAATTATGAAATAGAATCCTCCAAAGAATGCCTCAAATACCATTATCCAAAAATCTTTTCTCATTTTTGACCCTCTGGATTAGTACAGAGAAAGGGTTTATAAGTATAATTCCTAGAAGAATATGAAACTTTATTTTCCGACTCAACCGCGATATTTAGGTATAGACTAGCCATGTTTTTTCTTATATACAACTCTAATATACTCTATAAAAGTGTCAGGATACTGTCCCTGTTCATCTTTTTCATACTTCTTAACCATATCCCATATATTGAGTAATGCAGTAGATACTCCAGCTAAAGCCTCCATTTCCACGCCAGTTTTAGCAGTAGACTTTACAGTCACTCTAACCATGATCCTATCATTGCCGATAACATTGAAATCTACATTAACATGAGTTATTGGAATATTATGGCATAACGGGAGAAGATCAGGTGTTTTCTTAACAGCATTAATAGCAGCTATACGTGATACTGTAAAAACATCTCCTTTTTCAATACGTCCCTCAATAATCTTCTTTACAGTATCTGGTCTAAGCCTAATAATGCCTTCAGCTTGAGCTTCACGATAAATAATTGTTTTACTAGTTATATCAATCATGGACATGATATGATCACCTGTGTTTATATTATTTTTTCAATTTAAAGAAAGGCTCACGTAGAATATTAGCCTTTTCAAACCCTTTCTTCACGGCCTCACGATCCCTATTTCTAATTGCATTACTTATGTCTATTAAATTATCATTTCTATAAATACATGTTTTAAGTCTACCATCAGGTGTTACACGAAGTCTTGTACAACTCATGCAGAGCTCAGGATTACAAAAGCCTGATATTAAAGTTACACTGATACCGCTAGGCAATACATAGACAGGCCTAGATTGAAATCTACGTATATACTTCTTGACAGCATAATTTTCAAGATAGAGCTTAATCATGTCAAGTGTTGTATGTAGTTTATTGAAATCATTAATTGCTAGACCCAGTGGAATTAATTCAATAATATTAAGATCTACTCCTATACTCTCTGCAAATGAAATAATCTCTCTATACTCATCTACATTGATCTTCATAACTAGATAGTCTAGTTTAACAGGTAATCCAGTATCGACTGCTGCTTTAATACCATTTAAAACTCTCTCAAGATCACCGCCTGTAATCTCCTTAAAAACATCTTTATTTAATGAATGAAGACTTATATTAAACCTTGATAACCCAGCATCTGCAAGCCCTTGAGCATACTTCTCTAATAAACTACCATTAGTCGTAATAGATACCTCATCTGCATATTTAGAAATGTTTCTAACTATATCAACAATATCCTGCCTTATTAGAGGTTCTCCACCAGTTATCTTATAATATCTTATACCTAGTTCGTAAGCAACACTAGCCAAGAAACCCCAGTCATCAGCAGACAATTCATTTAGATCGTACTCATATATTCCCTCCATATGACAAAATATGCATTTATGATTACATCTCTGAGTGACACTTACCCTTAGATGAGTTAATGATCGTCCAAAACGATCTTTAAGAACCATTCCTAGACATCCATTAATATTTTTCGACTGTACTATTACCAGAAAACTAATTTAAAAGATTGTGGTCAGCTATAATAATATGATCAATTCTTTAAATAACAGTTAAAAATATTTGAACATAAAATATTTACAGATCTTGTAGAAATCTTAAAATGATATATACAATGATATTTACACTATGACCTATTCTTCCTCTATTCTCCTCATCTGCTCCTTGAGAACTGCTTCTCTATGTTCTTCATCTCCCCTAGGCCCTCTAATTCTCTTAGACAAATTCTTAAGTGTCTCTTCATGGCCATAGCAGATCAAGAGATCGCCAACCTGTATAATGGTGTCTCCACGTGGTGCACCTAAATACCTCTCTTCACCATTAATCCTCCTATATATTCCAAGTATTAATACGCCTTCATCACTTAGCCTTAGTTCTCGAAGTCTTTTACCAGCTAGCCAGCTGTCTCCACGTACACGGAATTGTGCAATAGTGTATCCTCTAGTAATTCCAAGTAATGCCTCATAATCATATACACGTATATTGGTAAACCTTTCTAATGCCCGCTCAATTATCCAGCTAAGGCCCCGATCAATGAGTTTTGA
>CAZITZ010000025.1:12724-13793 GCA_964542295.1 uncultured Desulfurococcaceae archaeon | reverse complement strand
CAGATTTACATTTTTCCCTCAAGAAGGCAATGATTTTCTCGATGTTTTCAAAGTTTTTACCGGAGTCAAGTATTTGCACGTATATTACTGATCTACTTGATATCTCGATTCGTGTCTTATTATCGCTAATTCTACGTATATTAAATGTTATGATTTCTCCCCAGCTATCTCTAGTTATACCTGTTTTTGCAGTAATAAGCCCCCTGGATTTATCTCTACTTAAAATCCTCGGCCTACCCCTAACTACATTGACAGCTAATGTACATAGATTAAAAGCTTCATCATAAGGACACTCTAGTTCTATGACTCGCTTATTTCGTTTACTTCTAGGGATATTTACTATACCCATTTTCCTAAGTGCTCGTCGGTGAAGAAGATAAACTGGGATAAAGACAATAGCTAGGGGAAACACTATAGACCATATTGTCAAGGGTATAAAGCTAGCTAAGCCTAAAAGTAAAGAAACAATAATTAGGGGAAGAGTATCCGCTTTTAACGAATACACATCACCTTTACCTTTCCTTAAACAGTAAATACTAAATAATAGTAAAGGGGTCATAACAACAATCATGCTACGAATAGGCCATTCCATTATCGAAGTATGAGTTCTAATAAAACTTGCAATAGATGCAGAGCATATAAAGACTATTAAAGCTAAGATAAATGTTCCCAGCCAAAACCATAAAGGTGATCCACTATTCCTCATGATCCCCTGCCCTATATCTAGATATCTAATACAAAGATTAGAAATAAAAATAGTTTACTCGTTCATTAAAATAAAATATAATAATCATTATCAATTTATGAGTTAGAAGAAAGAATATAATGTCTTTCTACGAATAAATCAAGATACAATTTAGAAATTCATCTACAATGTCGTTGGATAATCTAGAAGCGACTTCATAAGTATTCTCAATACCTATAACAATTATAAATTAACTAAGCCCATTATTTTAAATGCAAGCTCCTATATAACTAGATCAGAAAGTCTATTCTCTGCCTGCCAAATATTTATTCTTAGGGGACAATGATATGCCTAGTAAAAATAGATCTATCTGGACTGATCACT
>CAZITZ010000025.1:0-12624 GCA_964542295.1 uncultured Desulfurococcaceae archaeon | reverse complement strand
AGACGCTCAAACTCTCTTTTGCTGAGGATGTGGATTTCTAGGGGATAATATTGTGGTATGCCCTTAGCCTCGAGTATCTCCCATATCTTAGCCAGCATCCCAGCCCTGTCCTTGGGGGGATCCTCTAGTACCACAGCTATATCTATATCACTTAATACTGTAAGCCTATTCTCGGCAGCACCCCCAAAAACATAGATCTCTGAACTTGGATAGAGCTTTTTAATAACAGTTGCAACATTAGCCGCTATGACTCTCCACTTACTCAAGAGTTTAAGTCTCCCCTCCGGCAAAGAGCTTCTCCTCCAACTCCCTGAGTTCCTCTATGACGTCTCGAGCTATTCCGACTAGTAGGCTGGCAGTAGCCCTAGTATACTCAGCCAAGCCATATGTAGCCCTAGTGTGAGCATCGCTAAGCTCGGCTAACTCTCTCCTTTTTCTCCTCACATAATCAGCTAGTGCCTCAGCCTCTTCTCGAAAGCCTTCCTCTAGTAATGCAGAAACTAGTATACTCAATAGCTCTCTTAAATTATGACTCCTAACCTCCTCGCCTAGAACCCTATATAGCAATGACTTGAGATATAATTGAGTAGCATACTCGGCCTCACGGGCAGCAGTATCATAGTCGCCCTCCTCAAGAGCTCTCTCAGCCCATTTCAATGCATTAAGAGCCCTCTTACGTAATAACATAGAATACTCTCCACTCAAAACCCTAGCCACCATCTACCATCTATATAATTTAAGACAATTAACATTTTCCAGCCAAGCATTTCATGTATAATCAGGAACCTGCCCACATGCAAAGTAATAATTTTTCATAGTCATTGAGTTAAGGTATATAGACATCTCTCCAGAAGAATATATAGACTATTCCCATATACTCAATCAATGCATCCAATATATTTTGGGAAAAGATCAAAAAAGAAAATTCAGTTACATGATTATATTCGATCTAAATCTATTCCGATGAGTGTTATATTAATATCTACTTTTAATCACTATAATAGAATATTTTTATATCTTATAGACAGCGTATGGTTTAGTATAGTAAAAGTGGGGAGTGCTTTGGAGGAATTATTGGTTGTAGATAGTGTTTGGAAGAGGTTTGGGGATAAGGTTGTATTGAAGGATGTGAGCCTTGTTGTTCATAGTGGTGAAGTTGTAGGATTACTTGGCCCTAATGGTGCTGGAAAGACTACATTACTTAGAATAATATCTGGTGTACTAAAGCCTGATCAGGGGACGGTATCTATTAAGGGATTTAATCCAATAGATTCTAGGGCTAGGAAATTAATTGGATTTTGTCCCCAGGAGCCAGGGCTTATTCCTGATCTAACAGGTTTTGAGAATATGTTGTTTTATGCGAGGCTCCAAGGACTTGATGGTAAGGGCGTTGTTAATAGGATTAAGGAGTTAGCAGGGATAGTTGGCTTAACTAATGATATAGATAGGCTTGTAAGGAAGTATTCTGGTGGTATGAAGAAGAAGCTTGGTCTAGCAATAACTCTTATCCATGACCCGGAAATACTTATACTGGATGAGCCTACAACAGGCATGGATCCTGGTGTTAGGAGGGAGGTTTGGAGGATTATAGAGGAAGAGCGTAAGAGGGGCAAGGGCATTCTTATTGCAACTCATTATATGGAGGAGGCTGATGCCTTATCAGATAGAGTATACATTATTGACCAAGGCAAGATCATAGCTAGTGGCTCACCTGAAGAACTCAAGTCAAAATATGGACCAACAGCTGTTATAACTATTGAATTCTATAGGCAACCCAGGGATCTTGGGGATGTTCTCCGGAAAACTGGTTTAAAGTATATAGTTGATGGCGATATTGTAAGGATTCATTCAAGTGATCCTGATAGGGATGTTCCAAGGATTGTAGCCTTGATCCATGGGGCTGGTGGTACTATAAGGAGCCTTAAAGTCGTTAAGCCTACTTTAGAGGATGTATTTCTAAGGCTTACTGGAAGGAGGATTGAGTAGAGATGAAGTGGTGTAGGATAAAAGCATTTATTGTATCTGGTATTAAGACTACTTTTAGGGAAAAATCGGCAGTATTCTGGATATTCATATGGCCTATAATACTTACCCTTATGGTAGCTTATGTCTTTATACCTCCAAGTGCTGGCCAGCCAGTTACATTAGAATTGGGTGTAGTAAACAATGATCATAGTGGGTCGCCATTTAATGGCACTATCTTTATTGATGTGTTGAAGGAGATAGAGTATAATGGTACAAAACTATTTAATGTAAAAATCTATGACAATGAAACCAAGCTAGTAGATGACCTAAGGAAGGGAAGGCTTGATGCAGGCATAGTGATTCCCAATGGTTTTGGTGAAAATATAACCTATGCTCAAGCTAAACTCGTAGTCTATGTTAGTGGCAACAGTATATACTCTATACAGATAAATAGAGCTATTATGTCTGAATTCCTACACTCCTTTTCAATAAATGTTGGGCTGAAGAAGATAGAGATGACAATGAAGTATATGAATATGTCTTATGTACCAGCTAATATGACGACACAGACGCCTTGGGGTAATAAGAGCCTCATAGAATTTCTAGAGGAGTATTTTAAAGGACTAGTCTTACCAGTTAATTCAACCATTATTGAGGAAACACCGGAGGCTTTATCGAATAGACCATCTATTGTTGGCTGGTATGTACTTGGAGCACTTGGTATGATGATGCTTTATTCAGGCTTCTTAGTTGGTGCTGCAGCGGTCGTTGAGGAGAAGGAGAGAGGTAGTCTTGAGAGGATATTGTCTACGCCGGCATCTGAGATAGATATGCTTATAGGTAAGACCGTTTCAGGGCTAATAGTCTTAACACTATCATCTATAGCAATTATTGTTACTGGAGTATTTGCTGCTGGGGCAAGGATAACGTGGAACCCATTCGAGATAACTGATTGGCTCGTACCATTAAATCTTATACTAATAGGTTTAATGACTATTGGAATGGGCTTTATACTATCACTTTTAAGCAAGACAAGTAGTGGAGCAACAAGTATGGCTACAATCCTTGGCTTATTCCTTGCATTTACGGCTGGAATATGGTTCCCCAGGGAATGGATGCCCGGGCCAATGAGGTTGCTTGCAGACATATTCCCCGTAACATGGGCCCTAGATACTATTAGAAACATTGTTATATACAATATAGGGTTCAGTGAAGCCATAGCTAGTACAATAAGAAACATTATTGTAACAATAATAATATTTGCAGTGGGTATAATCGCTTATAAAAAAGTTGTAAGAAAATATATTGAACAATAAATCAGTAATAGCATTTTCCATAATATCTCATAGAACTATTCCATTATGTCCTAATACTTTGTACTAAATATACTTTCAAAATATTCAAGTAATGCCAGTATTTTCCAAAGGATTCCTAGCCAGCCTATGTATGTGGGTATGCTTTGAAAGCTATTTTATCTAGTTTTTCCTTAAGTTTTAATCTAATTTCTGATTCCACAAGCTTTTGCCTAGCATCTTTAGGCATATGCGAGTATTATCCTTCAATTTCTCTTCTAAGCCTATCTAGTTAAAACACGTCATTGCAACAATACCATAAATGACTGTTTCAACATATAAGTAAGTATCATGGCCTCTACTTCCTTCCAATATATAATCCGTATCCAAAATATTTAAAGAGCCTGAAAACAGCCTTAGGAGGTCTTGATACTTTCTTAACATATTGTCTTACTTCCCGGCTCTCAAATAGCAATAATAGGAATCTGCCCCATGCACTCGCGAAGTCTCTAATATCTATCTCCTTAGCCTCGCTTATCCATTGACGCTATGCACTAGTCCTATATATTCTAACAATAATGTCAGAGAACCCAGACTCTTCCAATAAGCTTCTCCATTCCTCAGGAGCTAGAAATCTTGCTCCACCTAAAGCAGTCGATAAATACTCAACTTGTTCACGTGGAGGATCTTCTATCCAAGTAACTTCATTAAATCCAACATAGCCACCAGGCTTTAAGACTCGCTTAAACTCATTAATTGCTCTATGCTTATCCATTATGAAGACAAGTACAGATTCACAGATCACTGCATCGAAGGAATTATCCATGAAAGGAAGTTCCTGAGCATCCGCAGCCACAAGCTCAATTCTACCCATAACACCCTTTCTTCTAATCCTCTCTATCGCCCTCCTAAAGCATTTCACTATAAATATCTATTGCTACAACTTTACAGCCAACCTCCTTCGCAAGATAACATGACGTTATACCAACACCACAGCCAGCCTCTAAAACACGGGAATCCCTATCAATATGGCATAACCTAACTAGTTCCTTGGTGGCCTCTAAACCACCCATATGCTTAGTTAAACCAAAAGAAGACAATAACTCAAAATAATATGATTCTTCTTGATTAATGCTTCCCGACACAGCCTTTTCTCCCCATAATCCACCTTGCTCAAATCCTTAAACACGAGGAATAAATCCACATAATGCAGTATATTCAAACTTTCTTTAAAACCACACTATTGATGGAACAGAAATATTAAATATGCCATGAAATAACGTGATTTAGGGATATGCTTAAGAACACTAAAGCTGTAAGACTTAGTGGGTGGCTCTTCAAAAGCTTTGTAAGGTTTTATCGTAGAAGTGAGATAGTTGTTGCACTTCCTTTCCCTGGCTCTCCTGCTACAGCTACAGCTCTTGAGGTCCTCACTATTATGGGTGGGAAGGTCCTCATAGTGATTAGAAGAGTTAGAGCCATCCATCCCGAGTTAAATGTAGGATAGTTAGGGCAAAAGTCATCGAGGATTCTAAGAGAAGGAACTATAATTCGAGAATCTAATTAATATGTTTTAGTGAGCGGTAACTGGAATTGGTTTGCTCATATCTTCCTCTCTAGTGATAGTAGGATAGGGATTGTTGCTAGGAATAGTACTAGGCTTATTAGGTATGGTAATGTTGGGTATAGTGATGCTAGTAAACCTGCTATAAATGGTGCAATGAGGCCTACGAGTCTCTTAAAACTTGAGATTCCTGCTAAGATACTACTTGCCTTATCGCTCGGTACCTTACTGAAGAGCCACGACCTATAGAATGGTAGCGATAGTGTGTTGCCGAATTCAGCCATGATGTTAGCTGCTAGTATGGCGTAGAAGTTAGGGATGAGGAACATTATAAGGGCCCACAAAGTCATCAATACAAAGTATAGGGATATAACCTTGAATCTATGCTTAGGATGTATACGCTCAGATAGATGGGTTGCCGGTAGCGATGCAAGAGTTGATAGTGCTACCACTAGCATTATCTGGAAGAAGGACATCTTGAGCTCTACCATCATGTAGTTTATCAAGACTATCTCAGGTGCTAAGCAAAGTGCAAGAATCCCTAGAGCCTCTATGGTGAGTATAGCCTTGAACTCTCTATCAAACTTGAAGGTAAATATATCGCCTATTCTCTCCCTAACATCAAGCCTAGGCAGGTACCTCACTAGATACATAACCGTGAATACTGATGATAGCCCTATGGCTATGAAGCCAAGAGCGTAGTGTTCCGGCTTAGGGAATAGTACGCCGAAAATGTAGCCTAGCACGATAAACCCTATAGCTTCGCTAAGCAGAGGCAGCCTCATATGCCATGCATACACTTCTTCAAGTCTATCCTTGGGATATAGGAGCTTCTCAGCAGCTTGATATAACGGGTAAAAGATCCTAGAGATCTTACCAACGAGTAGACCTAGAGAAATCATTAGTGATCCTAGAAAGCTATACGATAACCCGTAGAGAACGTTTTCTACACCATCCAATGCATCTATTAGAATGAGGCCGTGCCTAATCGCCACTCTATCAAACAGCTTACCAATAAGGTAGGTTAGTGGGACTGATAGAATGTTTATGACTGTGAAGAGTAGCCCTATTTCAAGTATAGAGTAGCCTGTCATGAGCATGTATGCTGGCAACATATACCATGTTATAAGCAAAGGTGAGATCATAGTGTGGTACAGTATGTATCTACGGGCTTCTATAGGTATGTCATCCCACTTCAAAGCCCATACACCTCAATGACGCTGATCATCCATACCCCATAGTCGGTAGTTAGCTTTGATCCCTCTCCACAACAATATTCGGAAGAACTGTTTTGCTATGATCATATATCGTGTACTACTGACCTGTTTAGGGATTGAAGAGTATCCAGGGTTTTCGTGCTATGGTTTTATAGTCTAGTGTTTTGTAGACTCGTATTGCTGGAGTATTGTCCTTGGCAACGTGAAGGTAGTGCTCGATGCCATATATAGTAACTCCGTGGGATATTCTACTTCCTCCTCACTCATCTTCACTTTAATGGTGTCCAACGAATTATCATACTTTTACTTAAGGACTTTTATTAGGTGAATTAGTAATCTAGGCATTCCAAAGTATAGCAATACTCTGTTTCTCTTTTCTAAGGATCTATTAAGCCCCTAGTCTTAAGCACTTCGTGGATCTTCTTAACCATTTCTAAGACTTTAACGTATCCTCTCTCCTTTAGAATATTCTTAACGCGTTCTATATCGATAGAACCGTACTCATGTACTAAGATGTTTCTGAAGCGTATCATCTTCTTGAGCAGATTAGCTTCGTCATCCATTATCAAAGCATTATTCTTCAGACATTCAACACAGCTTATTGGTGTTTCGCACGTGCAAAGCATGCGTGAGCATGTATGTAGAAGATAATTGATCGTTGCCTGAGCATGTATCTGGAGAGCGTGGAGTATAGCATAAAGGATTTGCCAATTACTCCAGTCTATCCTCTCAATATCCGCTATCTCATTTAGTAAGGCTACATGCTTAGCTATATCTTCAAGAAGTTTCTCATGCAACACTCTCCATCACCTGCTTAACTAGGGTTTCGGTGTATCCAACGGTTTTTCTCGCCAGCATGAAGTCATAGCATATGCTCACGATTTTCACAAGCATTTCGCATCCATAGTCATCTTGATATATAATAACGCCTCTTCTAAGAGCTTCGAGGAATAGGAAACAGTTGGTATTAAGAGGATCTGTAACTACATAGATATCGGCTTCGAGGCCAACAACCTTCTCGACTACCTCCATCAACCTCAGCCCAAGCTCCTCGGGATCTACGTCTCTCCTTGGAATAGCTACTATATCTACATCGTGTGGATTCCTATTCCACAAAACAGATCCATGGATAACGATAAGCGATGCTCCAAGACTCCCCCAATCAACCCTCTTCAAGAGCTCAACGACATTGTTTCTCATACCATCACCAACGCATTATCTGTAATACGTAGATACCTCGTAGTTTACATAGCTATTTAAGAAATATAAAGGATTGTGGCGGCTATGGTCACTAGAGGATCCTTGAGGAGGTACTCCAAAGCAAGAGTAAAGCTTATCCTGGTATCAGACATTGAGATAGGGAGAATGATGGAGGTCTGGGGCTTAAGGGGGTTAGAATAATAGGTCAATTAAAACCTGTATCTCAACATGATATAAATGCTCCTGAGCCTAGCGAGCCTGGTGGGCAGGAGGCTAAGGAAGCTCTTAAAGAGCTTATTTTGAATGGTTATGGAGAGAACGATCATATACACTTCGTTAACTAGAGAATATGCCATTAATGAGTATAGATGGATATTGGGGATTCATGGATATTTTCCAATTACTAAGTATTTATCGGTGATAACTATGAATTGTCTCTTCTCTAATCCCTGCACGCCACCAACTATTTAAGAACCAAGATAGCTCGACAAAATATGTTCCCCTTACAAAAAATTATCTATTATCTTATAAAAGTTTTGTAATTATTGAAAGAATATACATTAATGAAAAACCGTAAAATCTTCTGATTATTTGTATAAAATCATAGATAATTATATATATTCAGGCTTCAATTTAAGAAGATCCATGTAGAAAAAGAAAGATCCTCCTTAGACCTAATAGTGATCTCTTTATGGCTATAACCTAGTATACGTATAAAATACATGCAATACTAGAAATAGAAAGATATGTTTTGCTAACTACTAGAGTTTTTAAATTTTTGACTGAGTATCAAATTATGAATGATATTACACTATAGATGTTCATGTACCAGTTTTAAAAGAATGACATAACTTCTTAATCATAACACAATGTTTTTATACTAAGAAAGGAATAGAGTATAATGATTAATGTCTAATAGGAGTTGGGTCTTGGTCTTAGGTTCTCGTATAATGGGTGGAATAGTTAAAGGATTAACTAAAAGATACCAAGTATATTTTACTGATAAAAGCATAGTCGTTGTACAGACACCTAGAATCGGCGGAGTAAGACTTAATGTTCTTAGACTAGGTGATTCTAGCACTATATCCGGCTGGAAACCAGAGGAAGACATCAGCAGTTTTATGGATGAATTAGATAAAAGAAAGAAATTCGAAATCCCACTAGAGCAATTATCTTCGATAGAATTGACAAAGCCAAAAAGAGGCCTCATACTTAAGGGTAAACCTGGATATATCAAGTTTCATCTAGCAGATGGCAATATAGTTGAATTAAAAATAGATGTCGAAACCACAGAAAAAGAATTTGAAGAAATGGTTAGATTAGTGAATGAGTTGTTTCCTGGAAAGGTTAAAGTTATGAATCAATAAACAAGGATCCAATATTTTAAAGGCAAATCTATTTAGTTTTAACCATCCTCCATGGTTTTCTTCAGGATACATCATGGAATATTGTAGGAATACTATATGAATCTTATATATTTTGGGATCCATAACTCACTCTAGCCATGCATCAAATACTGCAATAGGCTTCTTCACTATACGTAACTTTCTATAGATATTTTATAAGTATTAAAACACTATATTTTGATACCAGTCTTGTTAAGTAGTTCTTGGAGACTTTTTGCCTTATCGTACAGAGCTAGTAAGTCAATGTATGAAATGAATCTTAATGTTCCTTGCCTGATTTTAGATCTAAATTGAGCTGATCCTTTGAGTTTTCCAAATTCGCTCCTCTTGTTATCGGGAGCTACAATAAAGACTCTCTCAGCTATTGGAGTAAGGTCTAGTAAAACAGTCGCATCTCTAGTTATATCTGTAGTGTGTGAAACTTCAAAAAGCATACACTAATCTTTCACCTGTAGAATCTAGCCATAGAACATCAATATCCTCGGGGCCCGTATACTAGAATAATATACGAGCCACTGTGGTAGCTCACGTATATCAGCAATTTCACCTAACATCTCATTATTCACTATTTTTCCCTGATCCTGCCTAGCTACGTACGTAACGTAGCCCAGAAGCTTACCAAGCTTCAGGAGATAATACTGTGCCTCATAATGTTTAGTTATGGCTCTACGCTCCTCCTCTCTCACGATAGGTGTCTCAGCTACCTCTAGAACATAGTACAAGAAATAGTCGAGTTCAAGAAAGTCTATATTCTGATTAGTAATCTGTTCTAGTTCCCTTCTTAAAGTATCTAGAAACTCAATTATCTTTACGTATTGGCGACTATTAATAGAGGGAATACCGATTTTTCTTCCCCTAAAACCTAGAGTCTTCGCCAGGTCTTTGAGCATGCCGAGTTTCTTAATTGCTAAAACTACTTTCTTATTCCACATTGCACATTTTTCTGGCTTAACAAAACAAAGTATCTCAGTTACAGTAGCTATACCTAAACCCCATACGTTAGCCAGAAAGCTATCAAAACGCTCCTCCAGAGGAGCGCTTCCATAAATTAATTCATAAAACTTATCAAAAGATACAAGCCATTTGAGAAAATACAATTAAAGATAGGAGAGCATTATGAAAGCGGTTATGGATATATAAAACATCTATGTTTATCGGAGGATTTTGTATCCAAATTCAATATCGGTAAGGGTTACAGATTAGCAATTATTTTATTGAAATACGATAATAAGCCAATTTTTCCTCTAGAAATTAAGCCAATTGGTTATGATGCCAACAAGATCTTAGAGTACTTTACGAAAATTGAAGCTCGTTTACTCACACTAAATTTGGGACACCCAATTCTTAATAAGGCTACTAGTTATTTGTTAGATGCTTATCTTCGTTTAGAAGAAAACGATATCGAGGGAGCAAGAACTTCTATTAGAAAATCACTTGACATATTAAGAGCTGATTTAGTTACTAAAATAGAAGTTGTAGCAGAGGCAAAAGATTTCCCTCAAAATCTAAAGAAACTTATTAATGGATTAAGAGAATTTGTCCAATATGGAGGACCCCATCCAGGCCCGGCACCTAGGACTACTACAGAAATGATACTATCAATGTCTATAGAACTTATAAAGTATCTAGCAAAAGCAATCGAAAGTAAGGTTATTAGTTTAAAGGAAAATGAATAAAATTCTATATAAAGAAGAGATCACGATCGAATACTTTGCTCCTTCAAAAGCTAGGATTGATCTCCAAGACTGATTGAAGAAATAGTGTATATAGTAGCTATGTCCGTGGAAATTATGGAGGGTATATTCTTTTATTTTTGGTTGTTGTATAGGTGTATAGTGGTTTTGTTGTTTATGGGGTATTGGTTGGGGGTTGTTGGTTATGGAGAGTTGGGTGGTTTATGGTGTTTTGTGTTTATTGTTTTGGGGTTTATGGGGGTTTGTGCTTAAGCTTGCCTATAGTAATTTATCGTGGACTGAGACTTATTTTTTGAGTACTCTTGCTAGTTTTACAGTGATGCTGA
This sequence comes from uncultured Desulfurococcaceae archaeon, assembly GCA_964542295.1. Lineage (GTDB taxonomy): Archaea > Thermoproteota > Thermoprotei_A > Sulfolobales > Desulfurococcaceae > CAZHDB01. Next base: position 1,960 of record CAZITZ010000025.1, on the reverse strand, counting down.
TAGTAGTATCTTATTATCGTGCTATTCCAATGTCTCTAAATACTTATTCTGTCACGGCATTAGTTGCTGGAGTTTTCGGTGGTGCTGGCTATATCTTCTTTGTAAAAGCACTGGAGCATGGTAAGGCTAGTGTAGTGATTCCATTGACTGCTCTATATCCAGCAGTAACTGCAATAATAGCATTGATTATCCTTAGGGAAAAGATTAGCCTGTACCAAGGAATAGGAATAGTACTAGCAATAGCAGCAGCCATACTATTATCAACTAAGTAAGGGAAGGAACAAACAAGAATAACTAAATTATTATAACGAATCCTAATTCCTGATTGCTGATATTAAAAGACTAGCCTCCAGTGTATAAAGTATTAGCAGGTCATACTACTAGGCTTTCCAAGAGGGGTATAGATCCGATAATTAGTGATAAGCTTCACTTGACACCACAAGAGTATTTTGAACTAATCTACAGCCTTTGTAGCTCAGTAATTAGATTATTGTATTCTTCTAATAGATAGTATGCCTCTATATCTGTTCTTCTCGCATTAGGTACTTCTTCCCTATCGCCAGAGATTAAGATGGAGTTTGTTTCTTTTGCACAGCCTAAGAAGAAAGCATTTATAGCTCTACACCCTATGCTTAAAGTTATATCTAAGGCTATTTCATTAGTTCTTCATAATCCATTATGTTCACGTACCTCGTTATCTCATTGACATGATTAATGACAACATCTCTAGGTCTGTACCTAGTTAGTACAGCAGATAGTCCAACTATCAATAATCTAGGTCCAAAGACCTCTAATTCCTGCTTCGAGATCACCTCTAGAATACCTTGATTTAAAGTATTTGATGAAGTATTATGTAAATTGCTAGAGAATCTAGGGAAATGAAAGTGTTGAATTAGAACAATACTATGCTACTCTATAAAAGTTAGTAACTATAGAGAGCGGAAATAGAATACACTATATAATCAGATCCTCTTAGCTATCGAACAATTATCAATATGGGGGCCTCCAAGATTTGAACTTGAAACACTGACTTCGAAGATCCGAGGCTTATGAACTAGCATTTAAGTAGCTGATGAAGAACTGGAATAAGTATTCATACCGTAATATACTCAATGATTACCTGGTATGCCAAGTGAAACAATATTATATAAAATCTTCTATAATACTAATGAGGAACCTGTGTTCCTGATTATCAGTTTTGAGAGTTTAAGATATAGAGTCGATTAGCTAGAAAAGCTAATTTGTTTAGCACTATATAAGTAGAAATGGTGGAAATAATTTGTCTAAGGTTCTCAAGGTAAAATACGAGAAAGGTGTTTTAAAGCCTTTGGAACCCGTGGAGCTTGAAGAAGGTGAAGAAGTCAAGGTTATTATTAAGCGTAGAGCTTCCCAAGTATTTGGCGTGCTTCTCCGTAGAAGACCAGGATTAAAGCCTGAGGAAATTGATAAGATTATTGAGGAAATTGAAGATGAGGGTATTCTTTGACTCAAATGTTTTCTTAAAATATCTTGCTGGAGTTGAAGATGCGAAGAAGCTAATTGGTAAGGTTGAATATGGCGAATGGAAAGGATATGTAAATGATATCGTAATTAGCGAAGTTGTTTATGGATATCTAAGACTAGCTCTCGACGTTTCTCGATACAGACTCAGAAAATACGTTATAGAATATACGGACAGGGTTAAAGAGTTATTGGAACAAGATGTATATCCACTATTCACTGATTTCGAGCATCTGCCAATCGGCATAGGGATCGAAAATCTTATAGAATACATGACAAAATACAGACTACTGCCTAATGATGCCTTAATAGTAGCTACATGTAGAGCCTATAATATAAACGATATAGCCACTTTCGACGAAGACTTTAAACGAATTCCATGGATTAATATACTTTCCTAATACATAGAAATTACTAATCACAATACGATCTCAAGTTTATTATTGACACTGTTTACATA
>CAZITZ010000024.1:12084-14077 GCA_964542295.1 uncultured Desulfurococcaceae archaeon | reverse complement strand
ATATGATGAATAATAGTTTATACCTAGAAAATCAAGTTCTCCGGATTCCACCCTATATGTATTACGAAGAGTTCTTAATTTGCCATTAAGTAATCCATCTAGAAAGCCCCAGTTAAATGCTATATCGATCTTTCTATAAGCGTTTATATCACTCTTTTTATTGGAACCTGGTTTAAAGGCTCTTAAGTTCTTAGCTATGCCTACATAGCCGTGTTCATGAAGAATATTATAAGCCTCGTTATGTGCTTTTATGAGATTTATTATTACCTGATCAGCTATTTTTAAGTTTTTTATACCAGGAGGCCATGCACCTAATATATATCCTTGTAAGACATAGATTATTGGTTCATTAAAGGTAATCCAGTATTTTACGTTCCTTATTTCATTAACTATAAGGTCTACATATCTTATAAAGTACTTAATATTTTCTTCCTTTACCCATCCTCCCTCCTTCATAAACCATAGCGGATTCGTAAAATGATGTAATGTAATCACGGGCTCTATACTATGTTTTTGAAGTAAATCTACTATTTCCTTATATCTATCAATTGCACTATGATCTATGTAATCTTTTCTAGGAAAAATACGGCTCCATTCGATGGAGAATCTATAAGCATTATAACCTAGTTTGGCCATGAGCTCAATATCATTTTTATATAATCGCCAGTGATTACATGCCTTGCCAGATCCAACTTTAAACTTTCCTCTTGTTTCCCAGTCCCACCAGTCATTATATTTATTGTCTCCTTCGATCTGATGAGAAGATGTGGCTGTACCAAAAATAAAGTAATCTGGAAACCTGATCAAATAACTCACCAAGCGTATTCTCTATAGTATTGTTTAGTAACTATAAATTATAAAATATTGTAGTATACCTTTCTGATCAGTAAATACTTAGAGATCTATATATAAATGCATATAGATCGCTATATTCCTTTATCTTAATGATAGGCGATGAACCCTTATGCCCACTGCTTGTTTCAACTCTTAAATAAACAGGAGCCTCAACTTCTTCTAATCTAGCTACAAATTTTAATGCATGTCCTGGATGTACACGGTCATCATAGAGGCCCGTGTATACTAGAGTATATGGATACTGTTTTTCAGCTTTAATATTATGGTAAGGAGAGTATCTTATGAGATAAACGCGATCTCTTGGATTATCCGGATCACCATATTCAGTAGTCCATAACCTACCAATATAGAGTTTATGAAAACGCAACATATCTATAACAGGATAGCCGATCAATGCAACATCGAATAATTCTGGTGACTGGACCATTGTAGCAGCTACCAGTAAACCTCCATTACTAACTCCCCAGCCAATTGTCTTGAAACCTTTGCTCTTTATATACCTCAGAACAGCTTTGTAATCCTCGAATACATTTTGTTTATTTTCCCTCATTCCCATTTTATGCCACTTTTCACCATATTCTCCTCCGCCACGTAGATTGGCCACAACAAATATTCCTCCATCCTCAATAAATGGGGCTACAACACCTACAAAGAATGGTGTTATTGATAATCCGAAGCCTCCATATCCATAGACAATTGCGAGTCTATTACTTTTTTCTTTATGTCTTATAATAAACATATGTATTCTTGTACCATCGCTTGATATAGTCCATTCCTCATTAATATCTAAATCAAGTTTAATGGAAGGAGTATAGAGATCTTTTATTTGAAGGTTCTTTAGTGATAATATTCTTGGTGGACTACTAAAGCTTTCAACACTCATTAATACTGTATCTTTGTAATGATCCATGATCTTGATGGTGACTGGTTCATTAAAGGGGATCTCCTTAATTAGTTTACCATTTAATTCAAAAACCTTAATCCTGCTGGATGCATTAACTAGATACTCTGCATAAATCTTGTCTCCTACGATCACGGCTTTTCTCAATGGATAAATATCTTCGTCTAATATTTCTTCTATTTCTGTTTTAATGATCCTTATAATTCTACCTAATCCATTTCTATCGTATACGATCAT
>CAZITZ010000024.1:0-11984 GCA_964542295.1 uncultured Desulfurococcaceae archaeon | reverse complement strand
TAGAGAAGTTTTATTGTATAGCGATTTTCTTCTCTAACGATTAAATATATACCTTTACTGCAAGCTTTGAAATAAGTAATGTAGGGTAAGCTGTAATATTTCTTTATCCTATCAATGAACTTTTTAGATAGATCATTAATGTATTGTTTAAATCTTTCATTATGTCTTTTAATGAATTCCCTTGTTTTTGGATCATTTGATTCCTCCAGCCAAATAAATGGATCATTTTCCATAGCTCTCACATAAATGATTTTATAGAGAAACTCCTTTATTACCTTAAAATAGATATTTTTATTATATGTAGTAACGTTTGTTCGAGGGATAAGGGTCTTGATACACGAATTTTATGAGCGTGAAAAACCTATTCCCCTCGAAGATTATATTAGAGTAGATCATATTTCACTAAAAAACTATGTAGCTAGGATATTCGAAAAATTAGGAGTTCGCAAGTGGGAAGCAGAAATAGTAGCCGATGTACTTGTTACAGCCGATTTATTTGGTATTTCTAGCCATGGTGTTCAAAGAACTCGAAGATACGTTGATGGAATAAAAACTGGAAACATAGATATTTATTCAGAGCCCAAGATCATTGTAGATCATGGTGCAGTAGCAATTATTGATGCATGTAATGGCCTTGGACAACCAGTTAGTATAAGGGCTATGGAACTTGCTATTGAAAAGGCGAAGAACTATGGAGTCTCATTAGTTCTTGTACGTAATAGTAATCATTTCGGGATAGCTGGTTATTATTCATTGAAGGCTGTTGAGAAAGGCTATATAGGAGTTACTATGACTAATTCGGTTAACCTAGTTGCATATACTCACACGATTGACAGAATCATTGGTACTAATCCAATAGCTGTTGGTATACCTAAGCCTGAACCACCACCAATATTATTTGATGCTGCTACATCTGTTGTACCAGTGGGTAAAATAGAGATTTATTCAAAGCAAGGCAAGGAAATACCTTCCGGATGGGTTATTGATTCTGATGGAAACATATTATATGGAAATGCAAGTTATGTACTGAAAATGATAAAAGCTAAAAAGGCTGCTTTATTACCTCTTGGTGGTCTTGGTGAAAAACACGGTGGCCATAAAGGTTCAGGATTATCATTTATAGTTGATATTATTTCAGGCGTATTATCCGGTGCTGCATGGGGAATACATGTAGGATATACTGTTGGCGAGAAACCATCTAATGTAGGACATGCATTTATGGCTATCGATATAAGCGCTTTTATGCCTATTGATGAATTCTATAATAGACTCCAACAATATGTTAATGAAATAAAGTCTGCAAGAAAACATCCAAAAGCTGACCATATATGGATACCTGGTGAAAAGGCATGGTATACGATGATAACTAGAAAGAAAATAGGCATACCCTTACATAAGAATGTCTATAATGAGTTAATTAATATAGGAAAAGACGTAGGAGTTGAACTAGAGTTAAAGTCTCTATAAAATGGTATTAGTAAAAAAACATTTACTTTTCAGGATAGGGTGGATAGATCTTTATAAGATCATTTTTCAAGGCAACATCCATATACTTCTTAGGACGGTAGATAAGCTCTCTAATTTCTGCCTCAAGCTCTGAACGTGATAATTTTCTACGAGCAACACCTTCCTCCATCGCTTTCTCAGCAACGGCGATAGCTTCTTCAACAAACGTCTCTGGATCATCCATTGCAGGTACTATATATTCCTCATGTATACCCTTCTTTTCAGCATAAGCAGCAATGGCATAGGCTGCAGCAAGAAACATGGAGTCAGTCATTTTGCGGGAACGTACAGTCAATATGCCGCGGAATACTGCTGGGAATCCAAGACTATTATTAATCTGATTAGGGAAGTCACTACGGCCTGTAGCTACAATTCTTGCACCAGCTTCTTTAGCCTCCCAAGGCCATATCTCTGGTACTGGATTGGCCATAGCAAATACTATCGGGTCGTCGTTCATCAGTTTAATCCATTCTTTCTTAATAATGCCTGGGCCCGGTCTAGAGGCTGCTATAACTACGTCAGCGCCTTTCAATGCTTCTGGTATTCCTCCAGTTACTCCTTCAGCGTTTGTTGTCATAGCTATCTTGTACTTCCATGGGTTCTTTACTTTAAGCTCTTCAATATCGGGTCTATTTGGATGTAATATGCCCTTACTATCAACTACAACCATCTTCTTCGGATCGGCTCCAGCAAATGTTATATACTTTATAGCAGCAATGTTTGCAGCACCTGCACCAACAAATGCAATCTTTACCTGATCAAGTTTTTTACCGACAATCTTCAAAGCATTTAGAAGTCCAGCAAGTGTTACTAATGCTGTTCCTTGCTGATCATCGTGCCATACCGGTATTTCAAGTATTTCATTAAGTTTTTCAAGTATGTAAAAGCACTTAGGACTCGATATGTCTTCTAAATTAATAGCTCCGAAGCTCGGCTCAAGAATCTTGACAACCTCAATGAATTTATCAGGATCATGAGCATTAATTACTAAGGGTATGGCATCTACTCCACCAAGATATTTGAAAAGTAGAGCCTTACCTTCCATTACCGGAAGTCCTGCCTCAGGACCAATATTGCCTAGACCCAGTACACGTGTACCATCACTTATGACAGCTGCATAGTTCCATCGTAGAGTATATTCGAATGATAGATCCTTTCCTTCATTATAGATTTTTCTACAAGGTCCTGCTACTCCAGGAGTATACCATATGGCGAAATCCTTTAATTTTAAAACAGGAACTTTTGGAACAATCTCTATTTTGCCTTGATATTTTAGATGAAGCTTATTCGATATATCATACCAATCTATCTTCTTTTGACTAGGATTAGACATGTCCTTTTCGCCTCACTTTGTTATATGGGGATGTTTGATATTATAAAAAATATTTTTCCTTAAATACTAATTCTGAGAATCTTTAGGAATGGATTCTTTCCTCTATAGTCAGGATTTCCTCTATAATCTGGCAGTATAACTGGCGCTTTTCTATCTCTAGGTATATTATAAGCTCTAAGCTCTTCAGTATATTTCTTTAAGTGCTTAAATGATATCTTAGGCTTATTACTCTTCTCTTTAACAAGTTTAGCAGCAGTTAAACCAGCTCTCCTACCAAAGACTAATATGTCAAGTAATGAGTTACCCATTAATCTATTTCTACCATGTACACCACCAGTTATCTCGCCAGCTGCTAACAGCCCTGGTATAGGTTCATCCATTGGATTCAGTACTTGTGCATGAACATTAATAGCTATACCTCCATTCTGATAATGAAGTGTTGGATACGTTAGGACAGGGTCTACAGTTATATCTATACCGTGCCTAATAAACTGCCTATACATAGCTGGTAATGCCCTCTTAAGCGTGCCAGGCCCACGTATCATATCGATCATTGGTAGGTCAAGCCATACACCACATACACCAGTAGGTGTAAGTATTCCGCGCCCCTCTGCACACTCACGTATAATAGCTGATGCCACTACATCACGTGGCTCCAGCTCGTATATAAATAGTTCGCCATTAGCATTAACTAATTGTGCACCTAGACTACGGCACTTCTCAGTAATCAGTTCTCCAAGGATGGCCTCAGGATAAGCTACGCCTGTTGGATGGAACTGGGCAGTATCCATGTCACGTAGGGCTGCTCCTACACGATAAGCCAATACTAAGCCATCAGCTGTTGCCCCGTAGTGATTAGTTGTTGGGAATCCGGCTAAGTGTAATCTGCCAAACCCTCCAGTTGCCAGTATTGTAACCTTGGATCTAACTACTATGTATTCTTGTGTCTCCAGGTTCCATAATACAGCTCCAGATACGGCTCCTGTATCTGGATCGGTTAATAACTCTATGGCTGGAGAAAATTCTAATACATGTACTCCTTTATTCAAGGCCTCATCTTTAATGACTCTCATGATCTCTAGGCCTGTGTAATCTCTTGCACAGTGTAATCTCCTTCTAGAAGCTCCGCCTCCGGAATATTCGATCATTTCTCCTTCTCCGGTTTTATCAAACATCATACCAAGATCTTCAAGCCATTTAATAATAAATGGGGCATCCATAACAAGTGCTCTTACAAGCTCCGGCTTATTAGCAAAGTGTCCACCTCCTATGGTGTCTAGATAGTGTCTAACAGGACTATCTTCAGGTCTATCAGCTGCTTGTATACCTCCCTGAGCTTTAACGGTATTTGCATCTCCAAATCTAAGCTTAGTAGCTACTATTATGCTATCTGGATCAACACCTTCATAGAGGCTCCAAAGAGCTGCTGCAGCTGCTGCTCCGCCTCCTCCAATAATTAGTATATTTACGTCATAGTCGATCTTCGATAGATCGATCTCCTCAGGATCCACTATAGGCCAAGACTCTAATATGTCTGCCACTTCATTATATACTATAGTTCCTTTTGAAGGCCCTATTCTTAATGCTCTCTTGGTATCCGGTCTATAGTCTGGATGCCATTTTTTGACAAGCTGTTCTCTCTCTTCAAGTGATAGTCTTCTATATCTTTTCTTTAATCTTTCTTCACGTGTTTCTTCAACTATTTTAATTGCTTTTCTCATTTCAGGGGGATATCCTTCAACCATATTTATACACCTCATAACAATCATGTGTGAGGTTATGCCTTCTCAATATCTCTTTCTGAATATAGTCTCTTCAATTCCTCAATCGGCATCTTCATTAGCTTCTCTATTTCAGCATCAAACTTGCCTTCCTTAATCTCCTCTATTCTCTTTTCTAGATGCTTGGCCCTAGGCAGTATGTATTTACCAGTCATTCTTCTAACTAGTTGGAAAACGTACATATGCCTTATCTCAGCTGGGCATCTTATTGAGCATAAACCGCATGATATACAATCAAATATTAGTTCAGCTGCTTTCCTAATATCTCCTCGTAATATTGACTGTATAGCATCCATAACCTCTAATTCTTGCGGACACGCTTTTGTGCAGGAATTACAGCTTACACAACGAGATATTTCAGGGAATATTTTTAGTATATAACCTGCTTCTGCCCTCATTTCTTCTATATTATATTTAGGCTTTTCCATGGGCGAGTATGGTAGTAAGGCAATATACATTCCATCCTCAACAGTTGTTTGGCAAGCTAAAGCTGTTCTTAATCTATATTCTCCCGGCAATCTATATGCTACTGCACAAGCTCCACAGAATCCGCCACGACACCCTACTCCACGTATGAACCTATAACCTATGTATTCTAATGCTTTCATAATAGTTAGTCCTTCAGGTACATCATATGCTTTACCCATGAAATATATCCTTACAGTCCTACTTCCTTTAGGACTTGATTCAACCACGGTTTTTTGAGAGCTCAACGGGTCTCACCCATAAATGTAAAACCTTACATACTTTTTCCAGTATGTGAAAAAACACTTTCGAATAAACTTTTAGTCTCACTTGATAACACTGTATCTAACCCTAGTAGATATGCTAGAAGTTCACTGATATATACTATTCTTACTGTAGGAGGTCTCTTCATATTCTTAAGGGTTATTTTTAAGTTATAATAGCATAGTGGGCATACTGTAACGATAATGTCAGCGCCTCTACGTGAAGCTTCATTAATAACTAAGCTAGACCTATTGTACACTATATCTCTATTTACAAGGACTTGATAAGAACCACAACATTCAGACTTAAATGGGTAATTAACGATCTCTCCGCCAAGCTTCTCTATCAAGTTCTCAATAATATGCGGATCTTCTGGGTCATCTACTGCTATTTCCTTAGGCCTTAACAATGTACATCCATAGTATACAGCTATCTTTACACCATTTAGTTCTCTAACCATGTTTTCCTTTATTTTATCAACGTTATTAGCTAAAATTTCTACAATATGGTATACATTAACACCAACTTTATACTCTTCCTCTTCATCCATAAACCTCGATATAGTCTCAAGATTATCTGGATTCTCTAGAAGTAACTTATTAACTCTCTTCAATACATTAAAGCACATAGGGCATATGGTCAATAAGTCATTAGTGCCAACATCTCTACTCTGAACCTGTGCTTTAACAAGTGTACGTACAGCTCCAAGATGCTTTATAAGATCATCTATTGCAAGGCTATACAATGCTCCACAGCAATACCATTTATCAAGCTCGATAACGTCTATACCTAGTTTCTCAAGTACAGCTATTGATGCTTTCTCATACTCTAATGCATTCCTTTTAACAGTACATCCCGGATAATACAAGAGCTTCATAAGTATCACCCAGTCATCTTCCTAGACAATGCAACAAGAGCCATTGATGGAGCCTCCTCAAGATCAGTTAGTTTCCAATAATCAGCCTTATCAACGCCCTTTCTCAAAGTCAATAGTCTTATAGCTTCAAATATAATGCCTGGATCAACGTGTCTGGGACACTTATCGACACATGCCATACACGATACACACATCCATACAGACTCTATACGATCAATATCTTTCCTTCCAAGCTGTACAAGTCTAATTACCTGGTGAGGCAGTAAATCCATGTACTCAGCCATGGGACACGCTGCAGAGCACATACCACATTGGTAACATAAGTAGGGATTCTTACCACTAATAGCTATAATTTTCTCAATTATCTCCGACAACCAATCATCACCTCCCGAGAGCCAAGTTCTACCTTATTAAGAACACGACCATTAGGATCAACTATTAGAATAGAGAACAAGCTCTTTCCTCCAAGATCTATATAGTGTGTAGCACAGGAATTACATGGATCATATGCTCTAATAGACATCTCAAGCTTATTCAATGAAGCTTCATCAATAGCTCCATCACTCAATATCTTCTTGGCAACCTTCTTTAATTCTGCATTTATAGCTGCATTATTAATTGTTGTAGGAGTAATAATATTCACATCGGTAGCTAGTAGATCCTCGTTAGCCCTATAATGATGTATTAATGTGCCTCTAGGAGCCTCAATAACTCCTACACCTTCGTACCTAGGTTCACCTTCAAGATTTAATATATCATTAGACAATAGATCGTCTTCATGGATCATATCTCTCATACGCTCAATGGAGTGTAATGTTTCGATAATACGGGCCCAATGATAAGCCATAGTATTATGTATAGGTTTACCGCCAAATACTTCAATCATGTATTTATATTCCTCTTGTGCTCTCTCTGAAGGTATTTTGTCAATAACATTAAGTCTTGCTAATGGACCGACCCTCACTAAATATTCTTCATTGAACCCTCTCCATCCAAGCCATTTAAGGTATGGGAATTTAGAGTATGCCCAATTAGTCATGTGTTCAGCAATATACTTTGTATATTCCATTGCATCAAAGCGGGCTACCTCTTTACCACTACTATCGATGATCTTTAGTTTCCCATCATAGAAGTTTAGTGTATCACTTTTACCAACAATACCCATGTAATACGTCTTCAACATGTATGCCTCATCATATAGATATTTCTGGAATATTTCTGACTTAAGGATCTTCTTATTGAAGTAGTCTACGATATAGTCAATAATATCATATAGCTCCTTAGTCAATTTATCGACCTTTTCAAGATCCTCCTCTTTAAACCTACGTGAAATACCTCCTGGCAAAACAAATGCCGTATGTATTGGTTTACCACCGAATACCTCCTCAATATCTTTAATAATAGATCTTGATTTAAGGAATAATACTGCAACCTTAGGATCCTCCCTTAACAGACCGGCAATATTTCTTAGCTCTGGAGGTGCATTTGGTAATGCAAAGTCAGGTAATGCCATGACGATAAAGTGTAGTAGATGACTATCAATTATCTGCATGAAATAAGCTATTTCCCTTAATTTCTTAGCAGTAGGCGATGGTTCACGTCCAAACAATACATCTAACGTCTTACCAGATGCTACATGGTGAGCCCATGAGCAAACACCACATACAGCAGATGTTATCCTTGGAAGTTCCTCAACAGCCCTACCTCTACAGAATGCCTCAAAACCTCTAATCTCCAGGGTCTGGTAGTATGCATCTTTAACCTCACCGTTCTCATCAATAATTATTACAGCTCTAACTTCACCCTCAACACGCGTGACAGGATCGATAGATATAAATCTATAGCCCATGGCTTAACCCCTCTTCTTTCTCCTCTTAATTGAAAGCTTTGTAAGATATGAACTAGGCAATGTATACCTATAGAACATGCCAAGAGGATCAACGATCTTATCTAGGTGTCTGGCAAGACCCTTCTCTAACAACTCCTTCTCCTTATCAACAAGAAGTATTGAGGCTATAGCGGATAAATGCTTTAAACCAACATCATCAACACCTGGAGCTGGACCCATACAGCCTATACAAGGCATATTATTCTTTATACAAGGCATATCACAAGCAGCCCTAGTAGCTGGACCCATACATAGTATTCCTTGCTCAAGGAAGCATTTACCCTCTTCAAGCTTTATCTCATGAAGCCTATATATTCCTGGCATAACAATCTTACTTAGATCCTTTGGCTTTCTAGGGCATTCATGACATAATGACTGTTCCTCACCAAATATTATCTTACCTTCAGGCTTTTTACCAGCTGCATAATCGATCAATACTTTAAGTAGTCCATCATTAGATATTGGTCCTGGAGGGCATCCGGGGGCCATTACATCTGGGTCAAGTATTTCAACTAGAGATGTACATGTCGGCAGTATTCTGGGAAGCTTTAACTCTTCAGGAAGATCTATTTCCTCCTTAGACTCTGTAGTTACTGTTGAACTCACTATCTTCATGATTTCTTCAGGTTCCATTAAAGCGCCAAGTCCAGGTATACCTCCATAAACCGCACATGCACCGTATGCTACAACAAGGTCTGCCTTATCACGTATGAGTTTAGCATACTTGAGATTACTCTCGGTCCTTACAGTACCCATATAGATCGCTACATCTATCTTATCGAGTTTCTCAAGCATATCAGCTTTACCATCAATAGCTGCACCCCAATAGACTATATCATATTTCTCTAGTACATCGGCTAGTTTCTCACCAGTATTAACGAGAGATACATCACATCCTCCACATATAGCTCCATATACTATGGCTAGTTTAAGCTTCCCCATCACCCTCACCCATGAGTGGTCCGAGTTCTCTTATTTGGGAAACAAACTCTTTGGTAACTCGAACTAGCTTCTGTGATTCAGTAGCACTAATCCACTCAATTCTCAGTCTCTCAGGCTCAATACCGAATTGCTTAAGCATTTTCTTAAGTAGATAAACTCTTTTGAAAGCCTTGAAGTTACCAGCCATGTAATGGCAGTCATTAGGTGTATGACAACCTCCAACTAGTACGCCATCAGCGCCATTGATGAACGCCTCTATAATGGCACGAGGGCTAATACGGCCCGTGCACGGGACTATAACGGGTATAATATTTGCTGGATACTGCATTCTACTAACACCGGCAAGATCAGCAGCCGATCCAGCACACCATTTACAGAAGAAAGCTACGATCCGGGGCTCCCACATCATGCAACACCTCTTAGAACAGCTTTAACAACTAGATGAAGTTGTTCATCAGTATAGTTACGAAGTTGTATAGCTCCAACGGGACACGATGCATTACAAGCACCACAACCCTCACATAATAATTCATTAACTTTTGCCTTACCCTCAATCATCTCAATTGCTCCATATGGGCACACAGTTAGACATATGCGACATCCATTACATAGATCTCGATCTACCTCAGCAATCAATGGCTCACGCACAATATATTCTTTACCAAGAAGCTCTAGAGCTTTAGCAGCAGCTGCAGATGCTTGTGTAACTGTCTCACTAATATCCTTAGGACCTTGTACAGCACCACAGATAAATACACCGCCAGTAGCCACCTCAACAGGACGGAGCTTTGGATGAACTTCCTGGGCAAAACCGTATTGGTCGATGGGTACCTTGAGCTTGGACGCTAGATCAGGATTTAGCTTGGGAACAATGCCTAGTGCTAGTACAATAAGATCGGCCCTTACAGTTATTCTCTGGCCGGATAGTGTATCAACACCTATAGCTACAAGATCTCCATTAACATCCCTGTAAACCTTAGATACTCTGCCACGGATATAGTTCACCTGAAACTCTTCCTGAACTCTCTTAACAAACTCTTCATAGCCTTTGCCAGCAGCACGTATATCGATATAGAAAATAGTTGCTTCACCATCGGGTACTTGCTCTTTAAACATTAATGCATGCTTGGCTGTATACATACAGCAGATCTTAGAACAATATGGTAAGTGATTCTCATCACGTGAACCAGCACACTGTATAAATACAATCCTCTTAACAGGCTTACCATCACTAGGTCTTAGTATCTTTCCTTTAGTAGGTCCACTAGCGGATAATAGTCTTTCAAATTGTAAAGAGTCGATGACATCTTGATATATTCCATAACCATACTCCTTAAGGCGTTCACCAGGATATAAGTCATAGCCTGTGGCAACAATTATTGCTCCAACTTCCTCTTCAATAATTTCTTCTTTTTCTTCAAGATTAATGGCATTAACGGGACAAACCTTTAGGCATAAGCCACATTTTGTACAATGTTCCGAATCAACAACATATGCTGAGGGGACAGCTTGTGGGAATGGTATGTATATAGCTTTTCTCATACTAAGTCCGCGGTCAAATTCATTGGGTACCTTTACAGGACATACACGTTCACAGAATGAGCACAGCCTACAGAGATCGGGATCAACCTTACGTGGATGCTTAAGTATCTTTACACGATAATTTCCTATACAGCCTTCTACATCAATTACCTCAGACAATGTATAGATCTTTATATTGGGGTGACGTGCCACCTCAGCCATCTTTGGAGTGAGTATACACTGTGCACAATCTAATGTTGGAAAAGTTTCACTAAGCATAGCCATTTTACCACCTATAGTAGGGCTTTTCTCCACAAGGATCACTGGTACACCAGCATTAGCCAGATCCAGTGCTGCAGTCATACCAGCTATACCGCCACCTATGACAAGTGCTTTACGTACAACCTTGCCAGTAATAGGTTCGTAGACCTCGTTCTTAGACACCTTAGCGACTGCTGCAGCAATAATCCTTATAGCCTTTTCAGTAGCCTTCTTTTTATCAAAGTGAACCCAGCTAGAATGTTCACGTATGCACGCCATTTCATACCTATACCTACTAAGACCACCAGCTTCAACAGCCTTAGCAAATGTCTCATAGTGTAGTGATGGGGTACACGCAGCGACGACTATAGCATTAAGATTTTCTTTCTTAATAGCATTAATGATTTTCTGCTGACCAGGATCAGAACACATGTAGACATAGTCCTCAACATATACTACGCCTGGCAGCTTAGCTACTTCCTCAGCAACTTTCTTAACATCAATTATACCAGCTATATTCTTTCCACAATGGCATATGAAGACGCCGATCCTGGGTTTCTCCAAGTCCGTTCACCCAAATGACTGATGCTATAATATTTCTATTTACTTAACACCAAGTTTTGCCAGGATCTCATCCCTCTTTTTCAAAGCACCCTCAATAACTTCTTCAATAAGATTCTTACCAGTACTATCAATGGTCACTAGCAATGGACCGAAGTTTTCAACCTCGAAAACCCATAGCGCCTCGGGAATACCTAGATCAAGCCATTCAACCTTAATAACACGTTTTATAGCATTAGCAGCAAGTACAGCTGCACCGCCTGTAAAGATTGTATAAACAGCACCATATTTCTTACATGCTTCAGCTGTCTTCGAACCCATACCACCTTTACCAACAACTATTCTTACACCGAACTTCTCGATAACGGTGGCTTCATAGAGTTCCATACGAGCACTTGTTGTTGGGCCGGCAGCAACTACTTCCCACTCTCCATTCTTCTTCCTCACAACGGGTCCACAATGATACAGTACACCACCACGTAGATCAACAGGTAATGGTTTACCCTCTTTTAAATACTCAAGCATTCTACGGTGAGCAGCATCTCTAGCAGTAACCATGATCCCTGATACATAGACTATATCTCC
>CAZITZ010000023.1:7959-14194 GCA_964542295.1 uncultured Desulfurococcaceae archaeon | reverse complement strand
CCTGCATATACTTTATAAACAGTAATTCCTAGTTGTCTAGATACTTTATCAATATAATCTATGGTCCATGGAAATTCTACACCCGTATCAACATTAACTACATAGATCTTATTTTTAGGGAAAACATTTAATGCTAAGATAAGAACCGCAGTACTATCTTTGCCGCCACTCCAGGGTACTATAATTGTATCGGCCCAGTCTCTGTAATTCTTTAGGAATTCTATTGGTATTTTTTCAAAGGTATCCAAAGTATAAGCATTTAGTCTAAGTAATTTGTTTATATTTATCTCATCGATATAGGATTTTTTCAGTATCTTTCCATAAGGCCTAAATCCTTCATCGGGGACGTTAAGTATGCCTACAAGATCTTTTCCACAATATACATAGTGTTCTCCACTAAATCTACGTATTAATAATGGGTTTTTACATAGCGTTCGCCTCAGAAAGTTACTAAGTACTTCATATGTCTTATCACCTAATCCGAAGAACGCATCATATGCAGGGTTGTATTCATATTTTTCAAGTTCTATTCCATGATATCCATTAAATATGTAAGTATGGTTTTCTTCAGACCATTTAATTAATAATCTAAACTTGCTTCGGGCAATACTGAATTCACTAGCTAAGTGCTCTAAACGCGTATTTCTAATACGTGCTCGAGGCACTATATGTACTATAGCATTTGGAGGTAGAAATCTCTCCAATTCATTAGCTAATTTAGTATCTTCTCTACCTAGAAGAATTGTATAAAACATTTTTTCAGAAAGTATATTTTCTAACTCATTTAATGCTTTATCGATATTTCTAGATCCGTGTAAGGTATATATTTTTAAATTCCAGTCATAATAGAATGTTCGAATCATGGCTTTAATGGCATCTGCATCTCTTTTACTTCTAACAATTATCCCAATCATTTCTTAACACAGTCCCTTAATAAATAGAGTTTTAACAGTACTTTATAGTTTAGGATAAGCCAATTAAGTAGTTCATTAAAAGACTTTATAAGAAAGGAATTGGTAGCCGGGCGGGGATTCGAACCCCGGTCACGGGGTATCCTCGCCCTTTTTAGGTCCAAAGCCCCGCATCCTTGGCCGCTAGACGACCCGGCTATCTAATCTATTTGATTTTAGTTTAACTAGGTGTTTATAATTTTTCTCATAATGATATCTAAAGAATTTATATTTAATTTCCTATTTTCTATGCAGCACTGGGATATATCTTTTATGGAAAAGTTTATAAATGATAATTATACAATTTGGAACTGGTATATTATAAAAATTACGGGTGTTCTGCTGTGGTTATAGGTAAAAAAGAATCATATAAGGAGTGTCCTCCGGACAAAATAGTATTTGATCCGGAGCGTGGAGAATACATATGTACACTTACTGGTGAAGTTATAGAGGAACGTATTATTGATGAGCGTCCTGAATGGAGAGCATTTACTCCAGAGGAACGTGAGAGAAGAAGCCGTACTGGAGGCCCATTAACATCTACGGTTCATGACCGTGGATTAGCTACTATAATCGACTGGCGTGATCGTGATGCTACTGGTAAACGTCTAGAATTTAGGCGTCGTCTCGAGATGCAGAGACTTCGTCGTTGGCAGACGCGCAGCCGTATACAGAGCAGTATTGAGAGAAACCTTGCTCAAGCTATGAATGAACTTGATAAATTATCTGATCAGCTAGATCTTCCTAGGAAGGTTCGTGAAGAAGCAGCTCGTATCTATCGTGAAGCTGTTGAAAAAGGTCTTGTAAGAGGTAGAAGTATTGAGAGTGTTGTTGCTGCAGCAGTATATGCTGCATGCCGTGAGCTTAAGGTACCGCGTACACTTGATGAAATAGCTAGATTCACAAAGAGTAACCGTAAGGATATTGCTAGATGTTATAGGTTATTGCTTAAGGAGCTAGATATACGTGTACCAACAAGTGATCCTATAGACTTTGTACCACGTATAGCCCGTTCACTAGGCCTTAGTGGAAGTGTTATGAGGAAGGCTGCTGAAATACTTCATATGGCTCGTGAGAAGGGGATTACTGCTGGTAAGGATCCAGCTGGATTAGCTGCAGCAGCTGTCTATATAGCTGCCCTCCTATGTGATGAACGTAGGACCCAGAAGGAGATCGCACAAATAGCTGGTGTTACAGAGGTTACTGTACGTAATCGTTATAAAGAACTTGCTCGCGAATTAGATATTAATTTACCTCCACAATAAAATTATTTTAACTTCAACTTGATTCAGATAATAAAAAATATTTTGTTTTAAATACCGTAAGAGCCAGAATTAGTCTATAATCACTATATTCTCTGGCGGATAGCCAAGTTCATTGATCAGTATCTGTTTAACGCGATGTCTATGATCTCCTTGAAGTTCTATACGTCCTTCTTTAACAGTGCCTCCAGTAGCTAATTTTGATTTAAGTCTAGAAGCGAGCTCCTTTAATTCACTGTTACTTCCTGTTAAGCCCTCAATAATAGTAACTTCTTTACCAAATCGACGTCGATCTAGTCTTATCTTAATAAATTGTTGTTCTCTAATAAGTTGCTCACATAGTTCTGGAGGTAATCCGCCACATAGAGACGAGAGATCTGATACCATACCCCTTGCTCCTAGGCAGTATTTTTACCTAACTTTTAGATATTATCTGCATTACTAATAATATAGTAACCCTTATAAAAGTTAATACTATATCCTACACTAGACACTGATGTATTGGGGGATATAGTATGCCATATTACCAATGCCCTAATTGCGGAGAAGTATTTACTGAAGAAAAACTAGGTCTACTACCAGGCATCAGATGTCCTAGATGCGGGTATAAAATGATCTATAAGGTTGCTCGTAGATTTAGAACGGTAAAGGCAGTATAGTTATTTCCCTTTATTAAATTCTAATAACATAGCAGTTAATTCAACAATTAGCTTAGCAGCTAAAATACTTGTAATTCTACTTCTATCAAATAAGGGATTAACTTCAACCAGATCAAACCCTATGAAAGATTTATCTCTTAGTTGTTTTATAATTCTATGAAGTATATTTAATAGTTTCACTGGTGATAAGCCGAGGGGTTCAGGATTAGATACTCCAGGAGCATATGAAGGATCTATTACATCTAGATCTATTGATATATAGATATGTGATTTATTATCTAATTCGCTAGTAACATCTTGTATAATGTTATCTATATCTTCCAATTTATTTGGAGTATAAAATTTTATTTCTTTATTTAAAGCATAATCAAGTTCTTCAGAACACCATGCATGAGAACCTATAATTACTGGCTTAATCCCTATCTCGTTATATATTATATACTGTGTTGATGCATGACTATATTTATAACCCATATATTCCTTCCTAAGATCCAAGTGTGCATCAAATACTATATATCCGATACTATTATATTCCTTAAGTAAACCTTTAAGAACGCCATATGTTAGGGTATGTTCTCCTCCTATGGCAGCTAATATATTATGTGGATATTCATGTATAATTCCATGTACAACTTTGGCCACTCTTTCCAGAGATCTAATATTATCGCCAGGCACTACAACTATGTCGCCAAGATCGTTAAAACCTATCTTATCAAGATCTTTACCAGTATATATAGAGTTAAGCTCTATATTACATGAGGCATCTCTTATGCTAGTGGGTGCAAGTCTTGTTCCAGGTATGTAGGATGATGTGTTATCTAGTGGTATACCGATGATATTTATTGGAGATTCACTATTTCTGGAGCATCCGAAAGCTATTGTCTCACTGAGTAAGTGTCTCCAAGTAACCATGGTATACACCCCGTATTTTTGCTGACACTATCTTCCTTAATAGTATATAGAATAAAAAACGATATATGTGGAAACATCCAGTATTTTAGGAGTTGAAGCATAATTAGGGGGATAGGTGTATTGGAGGAATATTTTGAGGAATTCAATAAACTTGTGAAGAACCGTGGATTCTACTGGTTATCCTATGAAATATATGGTGGTGTAGCAGGCTTTTACGACTTCGGCCCTCTTGGTATAATGCTTAAGAGTAATATAATGGAGTTATGGAGAAGAATGTTTATACATGATCAGAGGGGCCTTGTCATCGAAATAGAAACTCCTATAATAACTCCAAGAATAGTGTTAAAAGCCAGCGGCCATGAGGACAATTTTACAGATCCTATTACAGAATGTAGGAAATGTGGTAGACTATATAGAGTAGATCATTTACTTGAAGAAACTATAGGTGTTAAAGCTGAAGGGCTATCCATGGAGCAACTATGGAAGATCATTAAGGAGAATAATGTACGTTGTCCAGAGGACGGCGGTGAACTAACTCCTCCAAAGCCAGCTTTACTGTTATTTAAGACAGAAATAGGACCATATAAGGGATCACAAGCATATATAAGGCCTGAAACCGCACAGGGCATATTTGTATCTTTCAAGAACATAATATCTGTTGTCCGAGATAGGCTTCCAATAGGTATCGCACAGATTGGTAAGGTAGGTAGAAATGAGATTTCGCCAAGACAAGGCCTTATAAGGCTTAGGGAATTCACTATTATGGAGATAGAGTTTTTCTTTGATCCTCTGAAGGCCTGGGATGAGGCTAGTAAGTATCTTACAGAGGATCTCCTTAATGAGGAATTGAATATACTATCTGCTGAAATGAAGGAGAAGGGTGTAGAGGAACATGTTACTGCTACGTTAAAGGAATTCCTCGATCAAGGCATGATAGTTAACCCGTGGCTTGGATACTGGATGGCTATAGGAAATAGATTTCTCAAGAGAATAGGTATACCCCCTGATAAGATTAGATTTGAAGAGAAACTACCACATGAGAGAGCGCATTATGCACAACAAACATTTGACCAGGAAGTATATACTAAGAGATTTGGATGGGTTGAAGTAGCTGGATTTGCTTATAGAACAGATTATGATCTTAGCCAGCACATAAAATATTCTAAGGCAGACTTGACAATGTTCAGAAAATACGAGAAACCTCTTGAGAAAAGAGTTGTAAGAGCAATACCTAATATTCCTAGGTTAAAAGAGGCGTATGGTAGGAAAGTAGGAGAAATTCTTAAAGCTTTAAATAAACTATCTAATGAAGTGATCATTGAAAAACTTGAAAGAGATGGATACATACGTATAGGTGAATATAAGTTAGATAAACAATACTTTACCATTAAGGAGGAAAAGATAAAAATTTTTGGGGAAAAATTTGTACCGCACGTCGTAGAACCTTCTTATGGACTTGAAAGACTATTCTATGTTGTCCTAGAATTTTCATTCCATCATTTAGCTGATGGTAGAAATGTTTTAAAAATCCCCGTAGAACTTGCTCCATACAAAGCTGCTGTATTTCCATTGGTAACAGGCTCTAGTAGTGAACACAAGAGGATAAAGGAACTCGCCATAAAGATCTATAATGCCCTTGTTGATGCAGGTGTTAAGGTATTATATGATGAGTCAGGAAGTATTGGTAGAAGATATGTTAGAGCAGATGAAATGGGTATACCGTACGCTATAACGGTTGATTACCAGTCTATAGAAGATCATACAATAACTATCAGGTTTAGAGACACTCGAGAACAAGAAAGAGTGCATTTAAAGGAATTATATGAAAGGATCATGGAATTATTGGGTAAAAAGGTTGATTGGAAGATCATTTTAAGAAAATATGATCTCTAAAATACTATCTGAAACGATCTTTAAGTAACTATTTTTAAGCCTCTATACGAATATCTGACTGGATAAAGGATATGGTCTCTAACATATAGCTGGTGAATATATTATGTCTGAAAAACAGAATGTTCCGAAAGCAAGTAAGAAGATAGAAGATAAACCCGCATCTAAGAAGAAGATTGATGTAGCAAAGCTATTATCAATAATACCGCCTGCATCAGAGCTTAAACGTAAAGAAATCAAGTTAAAAGAAAAGAGGATTAGAGTCCGGTATGATGAATCATTACCACCAAATACCATTAGATTATCCAAACAGTTGGCTCAGCTCTTAGGAATCAATGAAGGCGATCTAGTAGAGATCGTTGTTGCAGGAAGACATAAATTTATATACAACGCATTAGTTATTGATGAAGGCAACGTTAATGAGGTGCACTGTAATCCTGAGGAATTGAAGGAGAGAGGCGTAGCTGACAACAGTATTGCTACTATTAGAAAGCATGTGAGTAGGAGGTAGTATAAAACAGATGCATACACCCCTGGATCTTCTTGCCCATCTTAAGAAAGG
>CAZITZ010000023.1:0-7859 GCA_964542295.1 uncultured Desulfurococcaceae archaeon | reverse complement strand
ACAAATTTATAGAGTGTAATTTTCTCAACTCCACTATCGTAAAGTTTCTTTAAAGCCTTAATTGTTTTCTTGTAAATTTTATAATCCATAAATGGTAAACCATAGATTAGATAAATGTATGGTCTAAGACCATTTTCTCTTAAAATTTTGATTGCTTGTAATGCTTCTTTTAATCCTATGGGTTTACCAATGATTGTTTCATTATATTTCCTAGAGACAGTTTCTAAACCTATATGTATAGTTGTACCATGTACGTATTTACCAAGTATAGAAGAAACGTTCTCATCAATAAGGCAAGCTTTTACATTTTCAATGAAGATCCTAGTCTCGCCACTATAGATCTCAGGTATTTCGTGTAATCTTGATAATAAATTTTCTAGTGCATTATAATTTGGTTTAGGATTGCATGGATCAGTTAGTGGATATGGTTTAACAAGTTCCTCACGACCATAGTCAAGGAAATCTGGAGCACTAAGTACTATTCGTTTAGCACCGTATCTGACTAAGTCTTTTATTTCATTGATTATGGACTTTATAGAACGTGATCTTGGAGGCCCGAAGTGAAATGGTACGCTACAAAAACCGCATCCTGGAGGTATATGTTTTGGACACCAAAGCTTATTAATTAAACTATTTGATCTGCAATTCATACATTTAATGCAATTCCTTCTATAACCTATATTGATTAATGGCCTATAGAAATTGCTACATCCTCTTACAACTTCTACATAGAAACGATACATCCAAGTTCTTTTATAGACTTTGTTTACTTGAGTATATGGCTTAATTTTATCGAATAGATCCTTACTAGTATATTCTGGATAACCAGTAAATACTATCTTTTTATTAATCTTAATAGCTAGACCAGTTATTTCAGTTAATTTATCAAGATCTTGCTGGATAAGGTATTTCTTATATTCTGTGAATAACTTAATTAACTGATTTTCTCCTTCTCCAACTACAACTATATCGCCACCCATATATTCTAGTATATCGTAAAACTCAAAGCTAATAGGTCCACCAATGATCTTGAGTTGTTCACTTCCATATGTATTTGCTAGTCTAATAACATTCTTTAATGCCCCACGATCACTACTCATAGCGGATAAGAGAATTACATCATAGTTTTCTAGTATGGAGGGATCACTAGATAGATCTTCATAGGTGAGTAGATCGGCTTTTTCTCCCAATTGGTTAATTAGTCCAGTTACAAGCCTCGGACCTATACCAACCACGTCATAACTTGTATATCTCTTTCCCATAGCTCGTGCAAGGAGATCTACTACTAGGGCCTTCAACAATAATCACTCCCATAACATCTAGTTTAAATAGGTGTATTAACCCTTATAATCTCCTATCTAGAGTTGAATGGAGTATAGGGGATATAGATGACCGAGTACTGGGGGAGAAGCGAGTCTATAGCTGAGATGCATTTATTCGAAGCTTTATCAAGCCTAGCAAACCTTGATAAGAATGCATTAGCTGATCTAAGGAACTTTATCGATAATCTTGACAAGGTCGGCGTTGAAAAAATAAAAAGCCTCTATATGAAGCTTAGGAATGATAAACAACAAGTTGAAGATATAAAAGCTTTAGTAATGGAGTACCTTGTAAGACTCGGTGAAGGCCTTAATATGAAGGACCTGTATGCATCTATAGCTTTGGGGCTTGACAGGATCGTACAGCTTATAGATGGTGCTTCTTATAGACTTTACATGTATATAGCTAATGGATATTCACTAAATGACGACCTATATGATGATCTAAAGAATTTCATAGAAACACTGATTCAGGAATATAATTCATTCTATCACGGGCTTGATAAGCTTAGAGTAGATCCTAAGAGAACGATTAAGGAGATGGAGCAGGTTATAAAGCTTGAAGAAGATCTAGATAGATTATATAGATCATATGAATTAAAAATGTTTAAGAAATTAGCAGATAATGTACCGGCTTTAATGCTTCTTAAGGATGCCATAGACTTCGTTGAATCTATAGCTGATGTAATTAAGGAATCTGCTGAAACACTTAGATACCTAGCACTTCATAGGGCAATGCTTGCATGAATGGGGATATGTTGATAGAGAAGAGAATTTGTAAAGGCACTTTACTCTTTAATAGAGTTGTTGTTCTCGATATAGAGTGCAGTAATAAGATTTATTGGAATGGTTATTATGGTACATTTTTCGGAGTTGCAAAGCCAAAGGAAAAACCAATTAATGCACCACTGGAATTATCATTGCTTGAAGCACTATATTTACTAGAAAATAATATGATCGAGGTATATGCTGGTGATGAAAGAGTTTCCCCAGAAATACTAAGAAGGCATTGTTTAAAAATAATACCAAGATTTAGAGAGCTATACATAGTATATAAGGACCTTAGAGATAAGGGTTATGTTGTAAGGAGAGGACTCAAATTCGGATGTGATTATCTAGTCTATGAGTATGGGCCCGGAATAGATCATGCGCCGTACGGTGTACAAGTTCTTAAGATTAATGAAGAGTTTGATCCCATAGATCTTGTTAGAATGGGTAGATTATTACATTCGGTTAGGAAGAAGCTTGTCATTGCATTAACAGATGGCATTAAACATGTTGATTACATTATTCTTAGATGGTGGAGACCATAACTCTACAATACAAAATAATAACCCCTTTAAATATATATTGGGCATTGAATAATATGGTTATTAGTGCAAGGAACATGACTGGAAGATCTATATGGCGATCAGTTCTAATATAGGTGGTATGGTTTGAAAAATGATCGCTTCCGAAGAAGAAATGATCGAGAAGGATATAGGCACCATAGGGAAAGAAGAGATAAACCATTTAGAAGAGCAGGTTCAAGGTTTCAAAGACCTGCATATAGGGGTAAGCCTCAAGCTAGACCTACTCCAATAGGTGATAAGTGTAATCCCTTGTGCTCTTTATTCTACTGTACTCAAAGAGCACTTGTAATTTCAAATAAGCCTTATCGTGGAAAATATATCAAGGCAGCATTCTGCCGGTTAACCGGCTCAGAATGTACTGGTGCAGAGTGTAGATACGCTTCTTGCCGTATAAATGCATTATTGCCGGATGGACGATGTGCTAAGGCATTAGAAAAAAGACAACATATAAGAAGCGATGAAGAGTTATTTAAAGAGATGCAGTCTATTGAGGATATTGATGAAGAGAGTTTTCTTTAGAGGGTTCTTGCCACCTCTTATAAATACTATGCCTTATACCTAGTACATCAAGTATTTTACCTACAATAAAATCTATAAGATCCTCTATGGTTTTTGGTCTAATATAAAAGCCGGGTGATGCAGGCATTATTATGACCCCATTTCTTGAAAGTTTTACCAAATTCTCAAGATCTATGGTCGATAACGGTGTCTCTCTAATAACTAGTATTATTTTTCCACCTAGCCGCATGATATTGTATAGAGCTCTTTCAAGTAATCTATGTTGAAGGCCATTAGCAAGATTAGCTACTACATTCATACTACATGGTACAACAACTGCTGAGTATCCTATAGTACTGCTAGAGCTGGCTAAATGCGATTCCCAGTCATTATCACTATATAGTCCATTAATACATTTTTTATTAAGAAGTTCTTTTACAAGATCTATATTTAATTCGTACTTAGCAACTTTAATAGCATTGTTCGTATATATTATATAGATACTTGTAATCTCATCTAGAGACTTAAGTTTACATAGTATATCAATTAATTTAAGGGTATAAACTATTCCACTAGCTCCACTAATACCTAGAACGATCTTCTTGCTCAAATTAGTTACACCACAATCAATACTCAGCCCTGCGCGGGCTCATCACAGATCAGCCCTTTCGAGCATCAGCATCTACTTATTTTGTCTTATCTCCCAGCTTTATATAGGGTTCTATAGTATTTATTCATGTGGAAAATATGTCTGAGAAAATAGATCTTGAGAGAATACCTACTGGTGTTGAAGGAATAGATAAGATTATAGGCGGGGGTATTCCTAGGGGATTTGTTATAGCAGTTGTTGGCGAACCTGGTACAGGTAAAACAATATTCTGTATACACTTTATAGCAAAAGGATTGGAAATAGGCGAGCCAGGCATCTATGTTACTACTGAGGAATCTAGGCAAAGTGTTATTAGACAGGCTAAGATGTTTGGATTTAACTTTAAGAGGCATGTTGATGAAGGTAGGCTTGTAATAATTGATGCATTAATGGGTGAGCGAGGGGACCCATGGTCTCTATCTAGACTTGATGTGGAGGAACTCGTTAGTAAGATTATTGAAGCTAAGAAATACCTAGGCTACGGACATACAAGAGTAGTAGTTGATTCTATGAGTGCTTTCTGGCTCGACAAACCCGCCATGGCCCGTAAATATAGTTACTATGTTAAGAGGGTATTGACTAAATGGGATATGACTGTATTGCTTGTAAGCCAATACGCTGTAACAACAAGTCTAGGCTTTGGATTCGGAGTAGAACACGTGGCTGACGGGATCATTAGATTTAGAAAGAGAATTGTAGGGGGAAGATTAAAGAGATTTATAATAATAGAAAAAATGAGACAAACACCTCATGATACAAGAGTTTATGAAATAGACGTAGTTGATAGAAAGGGAATGGTTGTATTAGGACCATACAAATTGACGAGAGAGGAGGTTTCGTATCCAACTAGTCTACTAAGAAAAATACTTTCTGCCGAGATTAGGAAAGAACTTGAGTTTACAAATATAGGGGATACTAATGAAGAGAACTAAATAAGGTAATTCTTCCTCATATACGAATCCAACTTTATCCCTGGCATATAGTCTGTTGGTATATTAAATAGTTGCTCCAATATTATACAAGCAATGTTACGGGCTTCTTCCATAACGTATTTGCCTTTAACTCTAAGTATATGAGCCATATCCTCCCAGCTACGTCCTTGTAAAGCCTTACCAATTAGTATATATTCTTGTGCTCGTGTAAGCCTAGGTCTTTTATCACGAGGCATTAGCCAATAAATTTTAGCGATCAATGACATAAGGTCTGCTGCGGCTTCAAAAGTCATTGGGCCTTGGCAATAAATCCATAGTCTATCAACTTGTATCGGTGTAAATAAGTTCCTCGGATCATTATCTATGGATATAACAGGTTCTCCTTGTTCAAGCATAAGTCTAGCAACCTCTATTTCTAGATCATCATAGTTTATAGCTAGGCTATTCAATAGTTTATTCTTAAACTCCCTAACAGCTACTTTAATGATCTCTTTAACTCTATCACTTAATGGATGTATGACTAAAACAGTATACTCGCCACTAACGGGATTTCTGTCCGGCGATATATGGATTGTGTAGAAACTTGATTTTACCCAAAATCTAAGCAGTTGTTCATTAACTCCAAAACCAGCACCAACCCAGTCAAGCCCTCTTTCCCTAGCTTCTTTCAATACTTGCGAGAGAGCCCATGTACCAATACCTTTTCCCTGTACTTCCGGATGCGTAGCTATACGTACAATTCTCCATCCCCTAGTGTCTGCAAACTCTATAATTCTCTGATGCTTTAGGAAACGATCAGGTATTATGTTGCCAGGTATTTTTCCACCCTTTAATAATTCAATAGCTCTTTCTCTCTCAATAGGGCCCTCAATAGCTATCTGTAAAGCACATACAATCTTACCAGTAGGCAACTTAACAGCTCTAACGATGTGGTGCGGGGCATCAGCTATCATACCAAGATCATCAGGCTCATTCCTATAATGAGCTAGTACGTATATACCAAATAATTGTCTAAGTTCATTTTCTCCATCCGGGCTAAATAGGTAGCTCGGATCATATGCTATGTACTCAAATTGCTTCTCTTCAATATATTTAAGATCATTTTGTTCAAGATCCGCAGGCTCGGCATCTAGTAATAATGTATCAAACTGCCATCTTTCTATAGGATCTTTATCAGAGTATCTAATTGGTTCAGTCATTTCATACTGATAGAGAACAGTCTTTGGATCACTCTTAACCTTACTCATAAATCTTACAGAGAAACCTCTACCAGCACCCTCGTATCCGTGAATTGTTGTAGAGAACACTAGTCGATCATAGGCTTCCCAAATGCGATATAGCATAGGTACACTAATACCAGCTGCTTCATCAACAATGACTATGTCTCCACGGAGTCTAGGAATATTTATAGGCTCCCAATACTCTATGGAGAATCTGTCTCCACGAAGCTCTATGGTATAGCCCTCCCTGTGAAATTCCCTATACTTAAGACCATGTTTGTCAAGTGTCTGTCTAGCAAGCATCATTAGAGACTGTACATTTGAGGGCGAGGGGGCTGTCACTAAAACTCTGACCCTAGGCTTGATCTTGCTAAGCAATAATATTAGTCCAACAGCGCCAATACCAACAGCACACGATTTCCCTCTACCACGATCAGCAGTTACGATTATTACTCTTTTCTTACCCTTCTTAGGCTTCTCATAAAGGATTTCAAGAAGCTTTATAACCTTTACCTGGTCCTGTGTAAGTGCTTGTTCATAAATGGATCTTGGGAATAATGATTCGCTTGGATATTCGATCTTCTTCCTATTCTCTATGTACTCAGTTAATAAACTAAAGTTCTTTAAAATCCTCTGATTATCAGCATCATAGATAGCTATGTTGTCATGCTCTAAGAGCTTTCTTTTAACCCATTTAATAAATACATGTCTTGGATTAGGAAACTGTGGTACTGTGAGGTTACGTTTGAAAATGGTCATAAAATTGTCCCATTCATCCCATTTAGGAGTTAATAATACTATTAAACCACCGCCACGTACGATACCTATGAGTCTACCGAGATCGTTTGGTTTTAAATCCTTTGTTAAATCCATTATTAATATATCAAATGTTGACCCAAGGAATCTTTCACTAATTTCATAAACAGCATACTTGATCCTTGTATTCTTAGCCTTATCCTCTATTATTGTCTCAAAAACCTTTTTCATATAAACTGCTTCAGGAAATTCATCATGGAAAACATATAGTCCTTGAAGAATATTAGTCTCTCTCTTAAGATCCCTAGTATGTTTACGGTAGCTTCTCTCATAATATAGTATGGCCCTAGCCAACAACTTACCCATAAACTCTGGATCACTACCCGATATTACAATAAGTGCTCTGAAACGATTACGTATGAGATAAGGTATGTTCCTACCTAGTCTACGAAGTATCCTAATAAATGATTGAGGGGACTGCTCGGACATAAAAAATCCCTTAATTAACCAATGTATGTAGTTCCAATATAGGTTTTCTTAAGCTCGCGGCCAAGCCTCTCATAACGTTCAATAACGTCCCTCGTAAGACTTGGAGGCACTTTCTTTAAAGCCTCTAGGAAGTGTTTCATCCTTATAGGCCTTACCTTAAACTCTTCTCTTAAAGCAATCATAGCTGCCTCGCGGCATACAGCAGCTATATCAGCACCTGTATAACCTTCTGTTTTCCTGGCAAGTTCCTTGAGATCAACGTCTTCCGCTAATGGCATATTACGTGTATGGACCTTGAATATCTCAAGTCTAGCTTTCTCGTCAGGTGGTGGTACATAGATCAATCTATCAAATCTACCTGGCCTAAGTAGTGCTGGATCTATTATGTCTGGCCTGTTAGTAGCAGCTATAACGACAACATTACGTAGAGGCTCTATGCCATCCATTTCAGTTAATAACTGGTTAACAATACGGTCAGTGACGCCGCTAGTATCATGTCTATATCCACGGGCTGGAGCTATAGCGTCTAGTTCATCAAAGAATATTATTGCTGGAGCAACCTGTCTAGCTCTTCTAAAGATTTGCCGGATGGCTTTTTCGCTTTCACCAACCCATTTGCTTAGGATTTCTGGTCCGCGTATGGC
>CAZITZ010000022.1:0-14994 GCA_964542295.1 uncultured Desulfurococcaceae archaeon | reverse complement strand
GATGTAGAAGAGGCCTTGACTAAGGTTAAGAAGATTAGGAGAAGATACATAGTTTTCTCAATAATATCTGAACATGATTTTGATAAGAGAGAACTTGAGAAGGCTATAAGAAAGAAGTTAGCATTACTATATGGGATAATATCACTTGCAAAAGCAGATCCCCAGCTCGTATTCTATGACCCAAGACTTAAGAGAGGAGTGATAAGGACGAGCCATGTAATGAAAGACTATGTATTGGCAGCATTGTCAATAATTAGAAACATAAATGGAAAACAGCTTTTAATAATACCTATAAAGACCACAGGTACAATAAAGAAGGCTAAAAAGATCATGTACACGATAAAAACAAAAACCTAGCAAAAAGAATAACTACATAGATGATGAAGCCGCTCCAGAATGAATGGTGAAGAATTCGCGACGAGCTGATAAATCATCTTATAAAGAAAGCTTATAAGAAAGCCAAAATCCATAGAATACTATAGGTGCGGGGGTGCCCGAGCCTGGTCAAAGGGGGCGGACTTAAGACCGACGGACAACCCCCATAAACCGTCGGTGGGGGATCCGCTGGCGTAGGCCTGCGTGGGTTCAAATCCCACCCCCCGCACCACTTTTCCTTCTATTTATAATTGGCTAGTATGGATTAGTTTCTTTAACAGGTTTTAGAAATAATATATTATTAGATGATGTGGCCCGGTATCTGATTGGTGAGGAAGGGACTACCGGCTGATCAGTTTTTAATGTTTTCTTCATCCCTTATCTGGTCCTTGGTCGGACTCTTCTTCATCCATATATTTATGGTCTTATGGAATAACCTTATTAACTGTGTTTAAGGTATGTATTTCTGAACAGTATTTATTGAGTGTGATTGTAATGAGTTTTGGTCCTCCTGCAATGGGATACGATAGAGCAATAACGATCTTCTCGCCTGATGGTAGGATTTACCAGGTTGAGTATGCCTTTGAAGCAGTACGTAGGGGATGGACAACACTTGGTATCAAGACGAAGGCTGGCGGAGCACTCGTTGTTGAGAAGAGAAAGATATCTCCCTTGATAGATGTTACTGCTGTACAGAAGATATTCCGTGTTGATGAACATATAGGCGTTACCTTTGCAGGTATAGCTGGTGATGGTAGAGTACTTATTGATTATGCGAGAAAAACTGCGATACAACATAGGTTCTTATTTGATGAACCTATACCACTTGAATTCCTTGCTAAGCAAGTATGTGATGTTAAACAGGCATATACGCAACATGCTGGTGTCAGACCATTTGGTGTCGCAATGATATTTGTTGGCATTGACTTTAAGGGCCCAGAATTATTCATGACGGAGCCTAGTGGTAGGTATATGAGTTATTATGCAGTAGCTCTTGGTGAACGTAGCCAAGCTGCTACAGAGTATCTAGAGAAGAACTATAAGTATGATTTGTCGATGAAAGACACAATTCTACTTGGAGTAAATGCTTTATCAGCTGCTTTAGAAGAGAAGGTAAAACCTGAGAATTTAGAAATAGGATATATAGATATTGAAGAGAAGAAGTTTAAGATATTATCTATAGAGGAAATAGCTCAGCTTATAAGCTAAATATTTTATCACAAATAATTGCTCTCTAATTTCTCTTAGAAGATATGATATAGTGTTAAATACAGTTGTATCTATATTTAGATACGTAGTTGTATTAATAATTTTGAGGGGAAGCATAATGCCAGCCACTAAGTATGTAATAGCGCGTTATGAAGCCCGTGGACATAAGTTCGAGATCTTGGTTAACCCTGATCTAGCGCTAATGGTTAAAGAGGGTAAGGATGTAAATATAGACGATCTTTTGATAGGTGATATAGTGTATAAAGATGCTAGAAAAGGCTTAAAGGCGTCTCCAGAATCTCTACGAGAGATATTTGGTACAGATGATATTAGGAGAGTAGCTATAGAAATTGTTAGAAAGGGAGAATTACAACTTACTGCAGAGCAGAGAAGATCAATTCTAGAAGCTAAGAAAAAGCAGATCATAAACTTTATAGCTCGTAATGCCATTGATCCAAAGACAAAGCTTCCAATCCCCCCTAAAAGGATAGAGCTTGCTATGGAACAAGCCCGTGTTTCAATAGATCCTTACCGTAGCGTTGAGTCTCAAGCACAAGAGATCATTTCTAAAATATCTAGGATTATCCCAATTAAGATTGCCCGTGCAATACTCTTGGTCAATATACCTCCACAGTATGCTGGTAGGATTTATAAGCAACTGGCTGGATTAGGGAAGATTAAACGTAGTAATTGGTTAAGTAGCGGAGCTTTACAGGTAGAGCTTGAGATTCCTGCTGGTATGCAGGATGAAGTGATCAATAAGATCAATAAGTTTACAAAAGGAACAGCGTCTATAAAGATATTGTATGTGAGGTAATAAGGTATGTCAAAGATATATGTAGCTAATAGGCAAATAGTTAGGCCAGGAGATCTACTGGCCGAGGGCGAAGATGTTAAGGGAGGGGATTATACATATAGAGTTGGCAACAAGATCTATGCATCTATTCTTGGACTAGCTGATGTAGATGATGGAGTTGTATCAATTATACCGCTTGAAGGTATGAATGTGCCTAAGGAAGGAGATGTAGTTATAGGGTTAATTACAAGTGTCGGTATAACGAATTGGATTGTTGATATAAGAGGCCCATATAAAGCCATATTAAATGCTAATGAAGCACTTGAATCATTCAATCCTATAACTGATGATTTAAGGAAGTATCTTGATGTTGGAGATTATATAATTGCTAAGATAATAGTATTTGACAGGACAAGGAATCCATTGCTTACAATAAAGGGTAAGGGTTTAGGCAAGATAACAGAGGGTAAGGTTATTGATGTAAAGCCTAGTAGAGTTCCAAGGATTATTGGTAAGAGGAAAGCTATGCTAAACACACTTATAGAACAAACAAAATGCACTATAATAGTTGGACAGAATGGACGTATATGGATAAGATGCCCTAATGAGGAGTTAGAGAATATATTGGTTAGGGCTATTAGGAAAATAGAGGCTGAAGCCCATATACCTGGTTTAACTGAACGTGTTAAAAGGTTCATAGAGGAGGAAAAGAGGAGGCTTGGTATAGCATGATGGAAAAACCTGTACTCATAAGGGAGGATGGTCTACGTCATGATGGGCGTAGGCCCGATGAATTAAGACCTATCCGTATGGAAGTAGGCATGCTCAAGAATGCTGATGGATCGGCATTAGTACAATTTGGTAAGACAAAAGTTATTGCAGCAGTCTATGGGCCTAGAGAGATCCATCCAAAACATTTAACTCTTTCTGATCGAGCACTAATTAGATGTCGTTATCACATGGCGCCATTTTCAACTTGTGAAAGAAAAAGTCCAGCTCCATCACGTAGAGAGATCGAGCTTTCAAAAGTTATTAGAGAAGCTTTAGAAGCAACTATTTTCACGGAGTATTTTCCTAGAACAACAATTGATGTATTTATTGAGGTTCTACAGGCTGATGGTGGAACACGTACTACAGGTTTAACTGCTGCTTCTTTAGCTGTAGCTGATGCTGGAATTCCTATGAGGGATCTTGTTGCTGCTGTAGCAGTTGGAAAAGTTGATGGTGTACTTGTACTTGATATTGATGAGGTTGAGGATGAGTTTGGTGAAGCAGATATGCCTGTTGCTATGATGCCCTCGCTTGATAAGATCGTTCTTCTACAGCTCAATGGTGTATTGACTCGTGAAGAGTTTAGAGAAGCTTTAGAGCTTGCTAAGAAAGGCATTATGGAGATCTATAGATTGCAGAAGGAGGCCTTAACCAAGAAATACCTTATGTATCCGGAGGAGTAGGAGGTGGTTATGAGTGTCTTTAACACCTACATCTCAACCTGTAATGCCTAGGCTTAAACGCGATACTCTAATATCATTACTTAGAAAAGGTAATCGTATAGATGGTAGAGCTCCAGAGGATTATAGGCCAATAACTATACAATTAAACCCCATACCTAAAGCAGAAGGGTCAGCTCTTGTTAAGATAGGCGATACAATGGTAATGACGGGTATTAAGACAGAGATTGGAGAACCATTTCGTGATAGACCATTTGAAGGAGTATTACAAGTTCATGCTGAATACGTACCGCTTGCATCACCATCCTTCGAACCTGGACCACCTGATGAGAATGCTATTGAGGCTGCACGTGTTATTGATCGTTGTCTACGAGAGCCTAAGGCTATAAAACTAGATGAATTAGTCATTATACCTGGTAGGAAAGTCTGGGTAATATTCAATGATATATATCTTATAGATCATGATGGGAATGTCATAGATGCAGGAGCTCTTGCTACAATGGCTGCACTTAATATGACTAAATTGCCTAAGATAGTTGGTATTGAAGGCGATAACGTAATTATTGATAGAAGTGTAAGAGAAACACCACTACCATTAAGCCTTAATGTTGTAACAGTTACATTAGCCAAGATTGGTGACTATATAATTGTAGATCCTAATCTTGACGAAGAACTCATAGCTGATGCAAGGCTAACAATAGGATTTGATAGTCTTGGTAGAATAGTTGGTATGCAGAAAATGGGTATGAGTGGATTTACGAGATCGGAGCTTGATTATGCAATTGATCTAGCTTTTAAGAAAGCCAAAGAACTCCATGAATTATTAGAGAAAGTATTAAAAAATCCTGAAACAGCTAGTAAACCAATAGTCTAGTGTATGGGGGATAGATAAAGATGGGTAGAAGAACTAGAGTAGTAGGTATAGCTGGTCGTTATGGCCCTAGATATGGTGCTACGCTTAGGAAGAAAATACGTGATATACTTCGTAGAAGATATGCGAAGCACGTATGTCCATTCTGCGCTGCAAAGGGCACGGTATATAGAATTAGTACAGGCATATGGGTATGTCGTAAATGTGGTGCTAAATGGGCTGGAGGAGCTTATGTGCCAAGGACGGAGCTTAGTAAGTACTTTCCTAAGATAATTGTTAGGGAGGAGTAGAAAGTAGAGTTCTTTTTGGAGTCTTACCGGGATGAAATATATAGTTCTTTTGACAACATCCCATAACCCAAGTTATAGAACAAGGAGTTTTGTAAAGGATTTAGCCGGATGCCTGCCCGGTGTAATTAGAGTCCATAGAGGGAAAAAGACTCTTCTACAATTAGCTTTAGAGGCTAGGAGATATGGTGCTAAATATGTGATAGTGATTGGTGAAAGGAAGGGAAATCCGAGTTTAATACGCATATATCATATAAAGTTATCATTAGTTAAAGCAAGCATTATGAATCACATAGCATCCATTATTATAAAGGGCGTTAAGCTTTCAAGAGAGCTTTCTATGAGCTCAAAAGCCTATAACATTGAAAGTATAGGTATTGATTCTACAGAGTGTATATCTAATACATGTTTTGAATTAGCTGATTTATTCCTCAAGATCTTTGAAATAAAATTAGATCTTATTAAACCAGACCTATGGATAGTTGTTAGTGAAAAGAAGGGTTATACGACAATATCGTTTAAAAGTAGGCATGGATCTATTGTAGGGCCTATTATAGGTGTAAGGAGGGTGAAAATCATTGGAAGGGAGGCTTAAGATAGTTCTCGAATCAAGCAATTATCGTTTACTGAAGGCAATATATAATGCATTATATCCTGAAACGATCCAGCCTCCATCAACTGAATGCAGGATTAACCAAGAAATTATGGATAGTAAACTAGTGATCCTTATTGAATGTAATAGAATAAATCTTTTAAGAGCTGTTACGAATAGCTATTTAGGCGTAATATCAAGCCTACTAGAGAGTTTAGAGGGTATGAGTATTGAGTGAGCAAAGACTTCCTCCCGAAGTTCAACAAGCACTTATAGAGTATGAGAATTTACGTAATATGCTTGTTAAGATAGAGGCTGAGCTAAGAATTACTGAAAGTGAAATAGCTGAAATTAATGAGATACTTGATAATATTAAGGAGTTACCAGAGAATGTTGAGCTGTACAAGTCTATAGGACATATACTTTTGAAGAAAGATCGTGAGAGTGTTGCCAAGGAGCTTGAAGAGCGTAAGGAACTACTTCTTGTTAAGCAGCAAAAGTATAGGAAGCAACTAGAGATATTGAGAAGGCAAGTATCTGATAGTGAGAAAAAAGTTAGAGATCTACTTGCTAAGTATGGGATAAGGATTGGCTAAAGAACGTAAACCAATAATTATCGGATTAGACCTGGATAGAATAGGTATTAATGAATTAGAAACCATTGCCTTAAAGGTTCAAGAGAGAATTCTTGATCTACTTGAAAAAGAGATACCTATATCTAAGAGTTATGATGCAGATATCATAGTCTCACTTGAAAATAAGGGAGATAGAATAGAGGTTTACATAGACATAGGTGTATTAGGTGAACTTGAAGATGTTATTGACTATGACTCAATACTGCAATATATTATCAAGGAATCTAGAAGATACGTTGAAGAACTACTTAGAGAATATAGTTACAAAACTAGTTAATGAAATAATTTATAGTAAATATATTGTAATAACGTCTCATAAGAATGCCGACCCTGATGCGGTTTCATCTGCAATAGTTTTATCTAGATTTATACAGACTATAACGCATAAAAAACCATACATAATTTTCCCGGAAGGCATCAATGAGGTTTCTAAGAAAATAATTAAAGAGCTTAATTTATCAGATTATATCTATGACCTTAATTTCTTATTAAAGACTATTTTGAGACATAGTGATCCATTATATATTATTGTAGATACAAGTAGCTCTGGACAACTAGGTATTTTAAAAGATCTTGTGTTAAACTCCAAGTATATATTAATCGATCATCATCGTCCCAGCGATCTTTTAGATAATGCAATTATTTCTTTCATAAATCCTCATATAAGATCTACTTCTGAATTAGTGTATAATATTATACATAGGTATTATATATTTGAAGCGTTAGATGCTGTATTGTTGTTAACTGGTATTCTGTATGATACTAGAAGATTCTTACTTGCTTCACCTAATACTCTTTGGGTTGCAGGGGATCTTTTAAAGATTGAGGGTGTGAATTATAGATTAGTCTTAGATCTACTTCGTATGGAAATGGATATTAGTGAAAGAATAGCAAGATTGAAGGCTGTGCAAAGACTTAGTTTTAAAAGAATAGGTAAGTATATTATTGCATATACTCATGTTGGTGCTTTTGAGTCTAGTGTAGCTAGATCAATAATTGACTTGGGAGCTGATGTAGCAATTGTTGCATCATCTAATAAAGAGGTAAGGATTGTGGCTAGGGCTAGGCGGACTTTCTATGAAGAACTTGGAATAAGTCTTGGTAGAGATATAATGCCTAAGGTCGGAGAATATTTAAGAGGTAGTGGAGGGGGGCATGATATAGCAGCTGTAGCATCTGGTATAGGAGAAATTGACATAGCTCTAGAATACACTGTATCACTTATTACTAGATTGATAAAGGAAAAGATTAAGAATATGAAAATAGGTTTATAACCACCAATATACGGTTATAGGGTTTTGATAGAAGGTTTAGGCTAGAAAAAGGATCATGGTGTTAATGAAATGGTTAGGTACAAGCAGGTTGCTGATATACTTAGGATAATGAAGAATCTAGAACAAGTCCGTAATATAGGTATTACAGCCCATGTGGACCATGGTAAGACAACATTATCTGACTCACTATTAGCCGCTGCAGGTATTATATCTGAAAAAGTAGCTGGTGAAGCTCTTGCTCTAGACTATCTTGATGTTGAGCAGAAACGTGGTATAACCGTCAAGTCAGCAAACATTAGCCTTTACCACGAGTACCATGGTAAACCATATGTTATTAACTTAATTGACACTCCGGGACATGTAGACTTTTCATCAAGAACAACACGTAGTTTACGTGTACTTGATGGAGCTATACTTGTTGTAGATGCTGTTGAAGGAGTTATGACTCAGACAGAAATGTATCTACGTATGGCTCTTGAAGAACGTGTTAGACCACTCTTATTCATTAACAAAGTTGATCGTTTGATTAAGGAGCTTAAGCTAACGCCTAGTGAGATACAACAGAGATTTGTCCAGATAATTAAGGAGGTTAATAGCCTCATAGCAATGTATGCTGATAAGCCATTCAAGTCGCTATGGCAGTTAGATCCTGCCAAAGGCCATGTAGCATTTGGTAGTGCTAAGGATAGATGGGGCTTTACGGTACCAATGGCTCAGAAGAGAGGCATTAAGTTCAGTGATATAATAGCTGCTTATCAAAAGGGTACTAGGGAGGCTATTGAGGAAATACAGAAAGTCGCTGTATTACATGAAGCAATACTTGACATGGTTGTAAAATTTGTACCAAATCCCAGAGATGCACAGAAGTATAGGATTCCAAAGATATGGCGTGGAGACCTTAATAGTGAGATCGGTAAGGCTATGATCGAAGCAGATCCTGATGGACCAGTTGTTATGCTTGCACATGATATAAAATTTGATCCACATGCTGGATTAGTAGCTACTGGACGTATATTCTCAGGTACATTAAAGCCAGGTACTGAGGTATGGCTTGTAAACGCTAGGATGAAGCAGAAAGTTCTACAAGTAAGCCTCTATATGGGCCCCTACCGTGAAATTGCTGATAAAATTGTTGCTGGTAATATAGCTGCTGTTCTAGGTCTTGGTAAGGCTCGTGCTGGTGAGACAATAGTTGATCTAAAGTTTAAGGATGTCATGGTACCTTTTGAGAGGCTACGTATGCTTAGTGAACCAGTTGTTACAGTTGCTATTGAGCCTAAGAATCCAGCTGAACTGCCAAAGCTTATCGATTCACTTCACAAGATCAGTATTGAGGATCCAAGTCTTGTTGTCAAGATCAATGAGGAGACTGGAGAGTACCTATTAAGCGGTATGGGTACGCTACATATCGAGATCGCACTTACATTCCTTAAGGAAAACTATGGATTAACAGTTGATGTATCGCCACCAGTTATTGTCTATAGAGAGAGTATACGTGAATCAAGTAAGGTATTTGAAGGCAAGTCACCGAATAAGCATAACAAGCTATACATACATGTTGAACCACTCGATCAGAGGACGATAGAGCTCATAGCACAAGGCATTATCGTTGAAGACATGGATGCTAAGGAGAGGGCAAAGATCCTCCGTAATGAGGCTGGATGGGACTATGATGAGGCCAAGAGAATATGGGCTATTGACGAAAACATAAACGTATTCATTGATAAGACAACTGGTGTACAGCATCTAAGAGAAGTAAAGGACACAATCATACAAGGCTTCCGTCTAGCAATGAGAGAAGGACCATTGGCAATGGAGCCTGTTCGCGGAGTAAAGGTTGTACTTCACGATGCCATTATCCACGAGGATCCTGCTCACCGTGGACCCGGACAGTTATATCCTGCTGTCCGTAACGCAATATATGCTGGAATGCTTACTTCAAGACCAACACTCCTAGAGCCTATAATGAAGCTCGATATAAGAGTTCCAATGGAGTTTATGGGTAACGTATCATCTGTTATAACTAAGAGACGTGGTAGAATACTACAAGTATTACAGCAAGGCCCAATAACAAGGATTATTGCAGAAATACCCGTAGCTGAAACATTTGACCTAGCTGAAGCACTACGTAGTGCAACAGCTGGTAAGGCGTTATGGGGACAAGAGTTTAGTAGGTGGGCACCAGTACCAGATAGCATGTTACTTGATCTTGTGAGGAAGATTAGAGAGAGAAAGGGATTAAAGCCAGAGCCTCCTAAGCCAAGTGACTTTATTGGTTTCTAGATCCAATAAAATCTTTTAATTTTGAAACTTCTTCAAATATACCTTTTAAATCAATAGAACCACTAGCATTTAATGGAGGCAATATATAGTTTAGAACAATCCTTCCTTCCTCTAAATATACTATTATTGTCCTACTTTTTTCACTAAACTTTTTCCCCATGAACTTTCCCTTATAACTCAGTTCAATAATTGTTTCCTTTAACTTTCTCTTAACCTTATAGCCAACACTCTTAACTAAGTATTCAATAATTATATTAGGACTAATGCTATGATCTACACTAATTACACACTCATGTTTATTTAATGATTTGGACTTACATACTATGTCTTTTGTCTCAATTAAACTTGGATATTCTCTTTGTCTACTAATTATAGTGTAGTAGAATAGGAATATGCTACCTATGATAAATGATATGCCAAATAGTGTTATGAAGGGATATCTTTCAATAGTTGTTCTAAAACTAACGATCAGATCATAGTTTATACTTATAGTTTTACTATTATTATTTGATAGTAGGATGCAGTATGTATCATCATATTTTGTTGTATGATTTAGGCTAAAGAAGTACTCATTAACTATTTTATTTTCAATAATTTCTCTATTATTTATACTATAAAACATAAATGTACACGTACCATTGCTCTCCATTGTAATTGTAACATTATAGCCTTTGCCTAAGTATATGCATGACTCATATGCCTTATCTGGATCTATATTAATGCTCTCTCTATACTCTTTGATCCGTTGTTTTATATTAACTAAATAAACTGTAGATAACAAGATCAATAATATACCTATTACCAATAGCATTATGGATAATTTTCTTAAATCCATAGATTCATCCCTTCCCCATACTCACTATATTTTATTGCCTATAGCATCTTTATACTCTGGGCTTTAATTAAGAATAATAAGAGGAGAGAAGAAGAGAAAAAATAGTTTATATTAGACAGTTTTCTCTTCTTTATAATAGATCTTTCCTAGACTTGCTGGAGGCGCCAATATTCTTCTCAGTGGAGTTACATTGAATATTACCATGGCTATTATTGCTGCTATAAATGGAAGCATTTTAGCTACTTCAGTACTTATACCCGTTGTTGTCTGGATTAAGTACTGGTATTTTACGAGAGTAGCGAATATACCAGCGTTAATAGCTGTTACTAGTGGATGTCTGCCGGCGGATAATGATATAGCGAATGCAAGCCATCCATAGCCTAGCAAGTATATCTTTGGATCCCATCCTGAACGCCATGCTAACGTAAAGAATGCTCCACCTACACCGATTAATGCATAGCCTATTGCGCCGGCTATTAATCTTGTCCGTAAGACATCTACTCCTAAAGCTGCAGCTGCATGCGGGTTTTCTCCAGCAGCCCGTATTGATGCTCCAAGCTTTGTATAGTTCAATATGTATAGTAGTAGGAACCCTATAATTATTGGTATGATGAACATCATTACTTCTACATCAGGCGTTATTCTAAATGTATAATCAGCTGACTTGATACGCTGTGAATTTGCATAGAAGTTAGCTGGTATACCAAATATAAGGCCTATACCGTATCCAAGGAACATTAGTGATAATCCAACTGCTCCATGGCTTACTGGGAATTTTGTTGTCACGTATGCTAAGAATACACCAAATAGTGCTGTAATTACTGCTGCAGATAATACGCCTACCCATGGGTTAAGAGTGTATACTGCTCCAACAAACGCTACTGATGCAGCTACTATAAATAATCCATCAATAGCTAGATTAAGTACACCTGATTTCTCGAAGAATCCATGTCCTAATGCAACTAGGTAGTATGTTATAAATACCGGGGCTATTTCAAGGATCATGTCTATCATCATTGCCACCTCAGAATCTAATTTTTACACTATATTCTGAAAAGATCCTGACAATACTGTATGTCAGCAATACTGATCCTATGAATACAAACATTGTTTCGACACCGCCTAATCCGCCAATTTGCATTAACGTACCTGAAATTCTCAGTGAACTAACTATATAGGCTGCAACGGGGACCGCGCGTATATCGAGCATTGATAGCCATGCAACAAGTATTCCTAGATATCCATAGTTAGCAGTATGCTCTTCTAATGGATAAGACAGCCTATATGTATCTCCAAAGAAATATACACTGCCAACAATACCTGATATTAGACCTGATAATGTTAGTGCCATCACTATAGTTAGTGGTACGCTAATACCTGCTGAACGAAGAATATCTGGATTCGATCCTAATACCCTTATTCTAAGACCTATTGTTGTATATCTAAGCAATAGCCATACCAATATACCAGTTATTATGACTAATATTAGGGCTTCCCATGTAGCAGTCGTATTGAGTATCCTCTGGAACCTCAGAATCTTTGGTATCTCATCAGTTCTTATATAGCCCCATGTACGTTTTCCTCTCCATGGACCATAGACTAGCATGTCAAGTATATAATAGGCTATATAGTTCAGCATCAACGTTACCGGTACTTCATCAACTTTGGCATAAGCCCTTAATACTCCGGCAATAAAGGCCCAAAAAGCCCCTAATATGGCTGCAAGCAGTATTCCCACGATCTTTGCTAAAATCGGTATGTCTGCTAAGGCACTAAATAATGCCGTCCATGCAGAAACCATCATACCCATGTGTATTTGTCCTTCAGAACCTATATTCCATACGGCTCCAGTAAATGCTAGTACTAATGATATACCTACAAGTGTTAATATCAAAGTATCCTTGACGACTGTTGGCGATCTGAATGCTGTAAGTATTGTTGCCATTAAATCAATAAATGATATTCCCGATGATAAATATAGTATTATTCCTGATAGGAGAAGCCCTGTTATTAGCGATATCAAGGGTATTAAGAATCCACTGAATGGTATAGGCTTTATTCTTTTGACTACTATTAGATGAATCATTCTACATCACCATAAGCTTTTCGATCTTACCACGTTCAGCTTCTTCCGCTGTAAATTCACCAACTATTTTTCCAGAGTTTATCACTAGGATTCGATCACTTAATTGCATGACTTCATCCAAGTCTTCTGAAGCAAATAATACTGCAACTTTATCTCTCATAGCTTTTTCTTTAATTATTTTCCTAACTTTGATAGCTGTAGCCTCATCAAGTGCTCTTGTAGGATTATATGCTACTAGTAGATTCTTGGCAACAGTTAATTCCCTTGAAACAAGTACCTTCATAATATTACCTCCAGATAATAGTTTAACAGGTGTTGCTGGACTAGGCGTCATAATCTTGTACTCATCTATAAGCTTCTTGGCTAGATCCTTTATTTTGCCCCAGTCTATGTAGAAATTGGCAAACGTTGGGAGAATAGCAAGGTTCTCCATAATAGTATTGTCTAATGAAACACCATATTTCACAGGTATGTCAGGTATATATCCTACTCCCAATTTCCTCAAATGCTTTGTACCCTTATTGGTAACATCTTTATCTAGGAAAATGATCTTTCCGCGTTCAACTTTCCTTAAACCAATAATTGCCTGTATAAGCTCTCTCTGACCATTTCCTGCTACACCAGCTATACCAACAACTTCACCAGCCTTTACATTTATATTGACTCCTCTAACAATGAACTCGCCAAAATCTCCTCTTACCCATAGATCCTTTATACTAAGCACATACTTTTCCTCTGGTGTAGATAGTGGGAGTCTTTCATAACTTATTTCCTTAGCTCTTTCACCAAACATCATCTTCCTAATTTCATCTATTGTTGTAGAGGCTTTTTCTACAGTCCCAACAACTCTGCCTTTTCTTAGGACAGTTATTCTATCAGCAACATCCATTGCTTCATAAATCTTATGTGTTATCAGAACAACGCTACCGCCTTGATCGGCAAAGCGCCTAATGAATTTATAGAACTTTTTCTTCTCTTCAAGCGGCAAATAGGTTATGGCTTCATCGAGTAGTAATACTCTAGCACCTAACAATATTGCTCTAAGTATTTCTACAAGCTGCTTTTGTGTATAGCTTAGATGCCATACTTTAACCCTTGGATCTATCTTTATCCCTACTTCTTCGCTAATCTTCTTAACATATTCTTCAACTCTTGATACTGGTGATATTACATGGTATCTCTTAAGCCCAATGATAATATTCTCAGAAACCGATAGAGAGTCAATAAGTTGTGGGGACTGCGACACCATTACTATTCCTAATCCTATAGCGTCCTTAGGATCATTTATTGATACTTTTCGTC
Source organism: uncultured Desulfurococcaceae archaeon (assembly GCA_964542295.1). Lineage (GTDB taxonomy): Archaea > Thermoproteota > Thermoprotei_A > Sulfolobales > Desulfurococcaceae > CAZHDB01. The sequence continues at coordinate 998 of CAZITZ010000022.1, read as the reverse complement.
CTTCTACAATAATTTCTCCCCCGTCAGGAGTATAGATTCCGTAGAGGATCTTTACTAGAGTCGATTTTCCAGCTCCATTCTCTCCGAGAAGTGCTAGAACCTCTCCTTTCCTAATATCTATTGATACATTATCTAAAGCTGTAACTCCTGGAAACCGTTTAGTAATATTTCTAACTTCAACAATTTTCTCCTGGATCCCGGAAGGGGAAGGAGGAGAAGAAAAAACATTAGTAGGTTTAGCCGTCGCCTCCGTCACTATCTTCACCTACTTTATCAAGATACTAGGGATAGCAACTTAATAAATAACTCTATCTAGGCTAGCCCCCGCCTGATAGGAACTCTACATAATCTAAGAACCACTGCATAGTCCATAGGTCATCGTGGCTTAGCCTTACTCCTTCAGGTATGGTTACCGGCTCTCCATACTTTCCTTCCTCAATACTATAGCCGCTGAGAGGTCCTGTGAATGGATCGAATATTCCTCCTATATAATAGTTTATGTATACTGGGTTATCAGCTGTACCGTAGTTGATCTGTATTTTGTCGATATTCTCGAACTGATGAGTTACAGCTGTTAACTGTAGCGGTGTTAACATAAATGCAGCTTTCATCTCCTCATATCTTCTGAGAATGAGGTCATAGACACTTACAGTCTCGCCAGTTATCTTGTCTGTAACTGTTAATTGCTTTAATGTTGGTGCAAACTTTGGATTGATCATCATTACAGTACCGTTCTCGTATATGTGGGCACCAAGCTCTACAGCACCCGTGTTTAGTAGATACCAGTAGTCAACATTCTCTAGGTTATACGGTGTATAGATGCCTGCCTTGATCTTTGCAAGAATATCTACGTAAATAACCTCCCATCTTACAAGCTGTCCACTAGGTACTACATCTGGCCCATAGACATATCCAGGGCTATAATGGCTGAATACATAAACTTCCTTACCTTCAGTTTCATAGAGTTGTTGTGCATATTCTATAATAGCTGTTGAGTC
>CAZITZ010000021.1:12191-15159 GCA_964542295.1 uncultured Desulfurococcaceae archaeon | reverse complement strand
GCCGCCAAGCGGGATTAATCCTTTGATTACAGAAATAGATGAGCTAGAGAAATTAATGTATAAAGGAAAGGATCTTGTTAGAGGAATAATTTATGGATGGAATCTACCTGGTGAAATAGCCGAAGAGATCCTATATAGGGCGGGCTTATATGAGGTTAAAACCATTAAGCCTCAAGCTATTAATAGAAATGACTTAGAGGCATTAAAGGATGAATTAATTAAATTGTATAAAGAATCTTTACATGGTAAAGGATACTTAATTAAGTATGATGATCTATATGTTAGTTTCACACCCTATTATCCCAAGATATATAGTGAACTACATGAAATGACTATTATTGAAACTCCAAAGTTCAATAATGCAGTTGATACTTTCTTTAGTACGCTTGAAAAAGAAGAGGTTAAGAAGTATGAGGAAAAGAGTATTGAGGCTGAAATTGCCAGGATCAAAAAGAGCATTGAAGAGCAAGAGAAAATAGTTAATAGATATCGCGAATTGTCACGTAGGTATAATGAAGTTGCTACATTGATAGCAACTAATTATGAATACGTATCAGAGATTCTAGAGTGCGTGAATAAAGTTAGAAAGGAAATAGGTTGGGAACAAATTAAGAAGCATTGTAATAAAGTATATGATTATGATGCAAGCCGTGGAACAGTAACTATTGTATTAGATGGCAAAGAAATAGTTCTTGACGTAAGATCGGGTGTTAATGGAAATATTATGAACTTCTATAGATTAGCAGGTGAATATAGAGCTAAAGCTGATAGAGCCTTAAAATCTATTGAGGAACTTAGAGAGAAGCTGAAGCAGGTTTCAGAGAAAGCCATTGTTATTTCAAGACAGGTTGAGGCAGGGATAAAGCCTAGGCTATGGTATGAACGATTCCATTGGCTAATTACTAGTGAAGGTTTCCTAGTAATTGCAGGTAGAGATGCTAATCAGAATGAAGCTATTGTGAGGAGGTACCTTGATAAAAAAGATGTATTTTTACACGCGGATATTCATGGAGCTCCTGCAACAGTTATAAAAACACGGGGTAAAATTCCTAGAGAGAAAAGTATACATGAGGCATCTGTTATAGCTGCATGTTATTCTAAGGCGTGGAAGCTTGGTTTTGGAGAAATTGATGTATATTGGGTCTGGGGTGAACAGGTCTCAAAGAAGCCGCCTAGTGGAGAATATTTAGGTAAGGGAGCATTTATGATCTATGGTAAAAAGAATTATATTAGGCATGTAAAACTTGAATTAGCCATTGGAATAGAAGAGGTATATGATGAGATCTATGGAAAGTATCAAAGAGTTATTGCCGGCCCTAATGAATTAATTAAAGATAGAGCTATCGCTTATACCTTGATCGTTCCTGGAAGACTTACACCTAGTAAAGCTGCAAAAAGGATCTTTGACTTAATAAATAAGGTCATTAATACTGGTCTCATGATCAAGGTTGAGGAGATCGTAGAACGTTTACCCGGTCCACTAGACATTATTGGTGTTGAAAAAGGTATTAAGCAAGGTTAGCACACTTCTCACCCTTTAAATTTATTTATGAATTAAACGATAAAGGTTTAAACTAGTTGTACTAGTTGTTATCATAAGCCTAGTAAACAGGGGTGTACTAGCATGACTAGTAGAAATATACTTATAGAAACAATAAGAGTTCAGCCTGTTGAGGAAATGATCGTAGAACTCGTTGAAAGGAAAGGTTTAGGGCATCCAGACTATATAGCTGATTCAGCAGCTGAAGCTGCAAGCAAGGCTTTATGCCAGTACTATATTAAAGAGTATGGAATGATCCTCCATCATAATCTTGATAAAGTTCTTCTTGTTGGTGGACAAGCAAGTCCCATATTTGGCGGTGGAGAAGTTATTCAGCCCATTTATATTCTTGTATCGGGCCGTGCTACTACAGAAGTTATACGTAATGGCCGTATAGAGCCTATTCCTGTAGGTACTATAGTTGTTAAGGCTGTTAAGGATTGGATCCGCCGTAACTTCAGGTTTTTAGATCCGGATTCCCATGTAGTTGTTGATTATCGTATTGGGAAGGGATCGGTTGATCTTGTTGAAGTATTTAAAGCCCGGGCAAAGGCTCCATTAGCCAATGATACTAGTATAGGAGTAGGATATGCCCCACTTTCAACTCTAGAGAAGCTTGTTTTTCAGACTGAGCGCATGCTTAATTCTAAAGAATTTAAAGAAAAACTTCCAGCCGTTGGCGAAGATATTAAAGTTATGGGTCTAAGAAAGAATAAGTCTATTGAGCTAACTATAGCGGCTGCAATGATTTCTAGTCAATTACGTGATGTTGATGAATATGTTAATGTAAAAGAAGAAGTTCGGGAAAGAATTCTTGATCTGGCTTCTAAAATAGCTTCTGATTATGATGTACGCGTATACATTAACACAGCTGACATGGTTGAAAAAGGCATTGTATATATTACTGTTACTGGTACATCAGCTGAGCATGGAGATGACGGGGCAACAGGTAGAGGTAATAGGGTTAATGGATTAATAACTCCCATGAGGCCTATGAGTCTTGAAGCAACTGCTGGAAAGAACCCCGTAAACCATGTAGGAAAGATCTATAATGTAGCTGCCTCTCTCATTGCAAGGAAGATATATGAGCAGGTTAAGGGAGTTAGAGAAGTCTATGTTGAGCTATTGAGCCAGATTGGAAGACCTATAGATGATCCACTTGTTGCTAATGTAAAGATTCTTCCAGAGACAAAAGAACTACCACAGCACATTGTATCCGAAATAGAGGTTATTGTAGATGAGGAGTTAAAGAACATTACTAAAATAACAGATATGGTTCTGAAAGAAGATGTCATTCTATATTAGTTGATGATGATCTTTTTAAAGCTCCACTAATATCAATGCCTAATTTCTTTTTACGTTCTCTACGATAATCCTCTATTAACTTTATAATTCTAGTAAACTCGTCTTCTTCAAGTTTTTTCTCTA
>CAZITZ010000021.1:10773-12091 GCA_964542295.1 uncultured Desulfurococcaceae archaeon | reverse complement strand
CCATAGTAGTCAAGCTAGGTACTACTGGAATATATCTCATGTCTTTATCAATTATACTATTTATTATACTTATTAATTCATACTTTTCCTTAGCCAACCTTTCTATTTCATTTCTTAACTTCTTTATTTCCTCTTGTAAATTCTTATTCTCATTAACAATAAGTTCAATAAATCTTTTGGTCTCCTGATCAGGTTTATGAGAGTGTTTTATTACTCTTAACTCGGTTTCTAATTCTTCTATTCTCGATACAAGATCAGTTATTCTATGCTGCAACTTTAACTTTTCAGCTTCAAGATGTTTAATTCTCTTCCGTAATCTAGCAATGACTTCTTCATCAACTCTTAATTGCTCATATATATCAGTTTTTTCTTGTTTAGTCTCCCTAATGTCTTTAGCTTCATGAAGTTCTTTTTCAATTAATTTATCAACTTCACTTTCTAATGCTTCAGCTAATGTTTTACCCTTTATGATCGCGGCTTTTATTCTCTCAGGATCTACTGGAATATCTATCCTATCTAATTCAGACTCAAGTTGTCTAAACTTGTCCTGATACGATAAATATGCTTTATAGGCAGCAGCTAATGCATCCCTTTCATGCGTATCATCGATCTCTATCCAAGGGAAAATCTTCTTAATAGAGTATATAAGTAAATTCTTCTCATCATTACTTAGATCGTGGGAGGGAGTATATACATTCACGTGAAGTGTTGCAGCTAATTTCTTTACAGCTTCAGGCGGTGATGCTACATCTGTTGCTATGAGCACTGGGTTGCCTATTGAGCGTATCATATTTATTATATCAGATCGATCAATGTTTTTAGAGCTATGGAGAAACAATGGTGTTCCATTCAAATCTATGATAGCTATCCCCGTACACATTCCCGGATCTAATCCAACGATAACAGGTTTCAGTGATTTACCATCTATTCCCGAACTCGCCACAGCTGTTATACGGGATGTATATATAGGCTTTATCTCAACTCTAACAGTCTTTGTATTAACAGGTTTTATAAGCCCATACAATTTTGTCCTTGGAGCATATACAATAAATATACTTCTTTCAAGACCTCCTTCAGATTTTTTAAATACAAGATCATAGTCCAGCCTATTTCTATCCAGAATAGACTTTATTTCCCGAGTCATGCGTAAAATACCGGCTCTAATGCTTCTAATGTATCTATTATAGCTCATTCCTCCTCTACTTAAGCTCCTACCCTTTGAAACTATGATCTTTGTCTTTTCTTCCAGAAACTTTATTCTATATCCATAGCCTTTAGATGCAGCATATGCTGATATATAGGCAGTTTTTAATGGAGA
>CAZITZ010000021.1:0-10673 GCA_964542295.1 uncultured Desulfurococcaceae archaeon | reverse complement strand
CATATTCATTAACTATTTTTCCATTCTTTAAGAAAACAACAGCATAATGTGGTTGTTTAGTTGATAAACTACTTTTCCCCGGTAGAATATCAACTCCCATTATAAGTTTACCATTAGGCTGTTTCAAGTTCTCCCTTGACATACTTTAAAGCCCTATTAGTATCAAGTATGACTCTATAATTCTTTTTGAAAAACCTAACTATATACTCTATGTCTCTTCTAAGAAGCTTTTCTGCACTAGGATGTAGTTTCTCAACGTACTGCGGCCAATCAATTATATATGGCTTACCTGAAACCCTATCAACTAATACATTGTACTCACTAAGATCCCCATGTATTATTCCTACATCAATAAATGCTTTTCTTAAAGTGTCAAGTATAATTGTAGCTGTTTCATAAGGATCTGGTAAGTCCGGCTTCTTATATAACTCTATACCATTGATATAACCAATAACTACTGAATGCCTATTATACGCTAAAGGTTTCGGAACACTTCCACCAACCAAGTATATTTCATGTAAAGCCTTATATTCTCTTTCAGCTGCTATCTTAGATTGTCTATACCAGTCATATCTTGGATTATCAGCAAATGCTCTAACTCTCCTTGTCGATCTAAAACTTGTTCTACCTATACGTAGAAACTTTATGATAACATTAATATTGCCAGGAGCCAAAGCCTTAAATAATTCGCTTTCCTTACCTACAGCAATTCTATCTCCCAATGCGACAACTATATCACGATCAACAAAGTATTTTAAAGCAAGCATGTCAAGGCCCAAATACGTTAGTCTATAACCCTTATACATCATGTACTGTCTCTTTACAAGTTTTAAACGATGAAGTTTCGAAAGAGATAGCTCAAGTTTAGTTTCAGGAATCCTTGTATATCTCTCAATAACTTCCAAAGGTACATACTCATAGCTAGCCATACCCCTCTCAATAGCATTTAAGACCTTGAAATCTCTATCTATTAATTGTCTATATATGATGCCTATTTTAACCAGATTAAGCACCCATTTCTAAAGTAAATGCATTTATGCTTAAATATTATGCTTATGAAGATCATGGACTAGGGTTTATAAACCCTTTAAAAACTTTTCTATAGGGAATATTTAGAAAGATTAGCGAAATCCTTAAAAAGTCTAACATGATTTGCTAAAAGTACTTATGATAGTATTTATATTTCTAAAAATTCTTAAAATATAATCGGTGCAGTATATGAGTTTGAAAAACATTAGTACTAGTAAGGAGGGAATATATGAAGAAAATGGTGTTTTGATAGTTAAAGGAATCGAATATATAAATAGAATAGCTTCTGCACTAGCCTCAAGAACTAGACTTGAAATATTAAAACTCGTTAAAAGAGAAAAAGAACTTGATATAGGAGAAATAGCAGATTACATTGATCAAAGTAGGGCTAATGCCAGTGCACAGATTAAGAGATTAGAAGATGTAAGGTTAATCAGGACTTCTTATAAACCAGGTCAGAGAGGAGTTAAAAAGATTTGTTGGACAAATATTAGAGAGATTAGAATTATTCTTGAATAAATATTATCCCCTACCCAATAATACTGGATTATTACTTAGGAATCATATAGTTCATGGTTATACCCGGCTAATACAGGTTTATCTGTCTTATAAACCATCTAATGACCATATATATTCTTAGGAGAAAGTAATTAAGTCATTGACATTAAAGGGTGATATCATTAATGAGTATCTTTAGTATCGTACTAATCAGCGTTTACATAGGCTTATCACTATTACCCATTATATACAACCATATAATGACTAGAGGTAGTGTAGTTAAGGAGTATGATATGAAGAATGTTTTTAATAAGCCAAGTAAGAATAATACTCCATCATTTCTTGGCAATAGTAGGAGTTTAATTGTTTTCCTGAATAATTTGAGTGATGATCAAATAAATTATATCCTTAATCAATTAAAGAATTTTGGTACTATAAAAGATCAATTTCATAAGGGGGAACAAGATTAAATTAGTACAATGCCCCCCTTAATTTACCATTATGTGATTCGAGGAGTCCTCTTCTTAATATATCCCTATTCCTTGATAGATTTTTCTTAGGTGAATCATTTGCCTAGCCGTTTAAGAAGAGTTTGGGGACGTGGGTTTTTAGCCGCTATTGCCGGGATAGAAATTACAAATATTGTTGTATTTACAAAACTTGGAGCTGTATATGGAGTATTAGGATTCCTTTTGACAATAATTTTTGTACTTCCTATAGCATATTTACAGCAATTAGTCATTATACCTCGCAAGATATATGGTAGAAGTCTTTTGGACGAACTCTATCTAACTTCTCAGAGAAACTATAAGTTATATTTGTATACAATATATCTTTCAAGTATCTTGACGCTTATAATAAATATTATAGGTATATCAATTATTTTCTCAATTATAATAGGTTCTAAATGGATCTATTATGGATTATTATTTATTGTCTTAATCTGGATACTTGATAACATGTGGAAAAGCAAGAAAATAGATAAATTTTTCCTGATCTTGTCAATGGTTTTAATGATCTACATCGTACTATTTATTTTTGAACTCCCGATTCTTAAGACTATCAGTATAGAAGGACTTGGTGAGAAACTTAGCTATATAGACCTACTAGCCTTATGGGGAGCTGCTGCAGCTCCATATTCATTAATCATACAGGATCTTGGAGATGAAGACTATACTAGTATATATGCTGGGGCATTATCCTCGATATTTATAGGTATATCAATAGCTTTTGTAGCATATGCTTCCATGTATCCTCTTTCAAGATTTAACATAGTGCATACACTTATACCATTTTATAGGTTCAGTGGATACATTGTCCCTATATATGCATTAGGTGTCTTTGGAAGTGTTGTATTAGCTTCAATATCTATAGTACTTACATTAAAGATCATTTTTAGGAGACTTAGAGCTAAGATAATGTCAGATACTGATCTCATAGAACATCTATTACTAGCTCTAATAATATCAACAATACCTCTAATTATATTCTTCAAGGTAAATGATCTAATGCTTTACACGGAGGCTATAATATATGGATCTATGATGATAGGATTCATTTTCTCAATTACAATATTATCGTTATTCATGTATTACCTATATAGATCCTTGAATGATAGACAGCCCATTCTGATCTTTAATACTATATTTCTAGGAATCCTTACTATGATCTCAATAATTCTATCAGTTAATGCAATTATTGAGGCATTCCATGGATTATAGCTTTTTTAAGAAATCTATGAGTCTATCTAGATGTTTCCTTTTTACATGGGGCATAATAGCCACTCTTAATGCTTCAAGAAAACTAGTTCTATAGATAAATAATCGATTTCTCCAAAACAATGGTAAGATTTCATCAACTTCATACCCATATACTTTAAAGGAGACAATACCTAGTTTAGGCTTAATAATGGGCTCAACTCTATTTAATGAATTAAGTTCCTCATAAAGATAATCAGCTAAAGACACTATCCTTTTAGCAAGTTCTTTAAAACCATTAATACCAAGTAGTTTCCATACAGCCCAGCAAGCTGCAGCACTGGCACCTGGCCTGGTTCCAAGTAAACCCTTCTGAAACTTTGCAGGCATGTAAGGCATATTAAAATATGCTTGTTTTTCTAAATACTTGTTTCTAAATAATATTAGACCTGATGGTATAGGACATAAACCGTTTTTATGGAAATCAATGGATATAGATGAAATGTAATCCTGGAACTCTAGTCTTTCAAGGCCTCGTTCACTCCATATAAATGGGATTAAAAGGCCTCCATAGGCTGCATCAATATGTAAATAGAAATCATATTTACAAGCTAATTCATCAACTTCTTTTATTGGATCAATTGTTCCAAAATCTGTTGTACCAGCCGTTATAACAACTGCTACGGGTTTATGTTTTCTAATATTTTCCTCAAGATCTTGAATAGATACTTTATAATCACTTGTAATACCTATTTTTATGAGCTTTAATCCTAGTATTTCGCAGCCTTTATCAATTGATCTATGAGCAGTAATGGGTGCTAGGACAGTTTTATTCTTTTTATTTCCATAAAGTTTACGAGCAATATATAATGCAACTATATTGGATTCCGTGCCACCACTCGTTATAAAGCCAGCTGGCTCCTCAGATCTATATAGATCGGATAAATCGTTTACTAGATCTTCTTCGAAGAATGCTATTTCCCTAAATATTACTGGATCCGCTAGGTTGGTATGAATGAATAAATTGAATGCATATACAGCTATCCAGTGAGGATGCGTCGTCATGGAACCAAGTATTTCTCCTGTTGTATGTTTAGGCGTTTTAGACCAATACTCTATCAAGTGATTAATTACTTCACTGAGATCCAATACTGAAGCACCATATAATGATATTATATCACTATAAAAAATCTTATCTAGAGATATAAAATGATCCTTTATTTAATGCTACTTGAGAAATTTTTCCTCAAATTCCCTAAGGTATTTTACACTATTATTGAGATCTATGAATAACTTTCTTGCTTTCTCAATATCCTTAACAGTTATCGTATCCCTGCCTTCAGAACTAGCTATTATACGTGCTGGCTCTAGTAGCTGAACAGCGTATCTAAGGCTTGTCTCGCTACCAATCTTTACAAGCTCTTCTAAAGCCTCATCAGACAATACTATCTCTTCTTCGTCAGCACGTATCTTAATGATCTCCCTAATCTCGTCAGAGTTATAAGGTTTAGTAGGTATGATCAATAGTCTATCAAGTAAGTCAAGGGGCATTCCATGAGGAGACTCTATATCTGTTCCTCTAATCCTTGCAATACCTCTATTAGTTGCTAGGATTATTATTGGAGCTAGATCGCTCTCCATGGCACGGGCTAAGAAACTAAAAGCCTCAATATCAAGCATATGAGCATCATCAATAAATAACACTCCCGGTATAATCTCAGCACGCTTCTCATCAATCCACTTCTTAACCTGATTATCAACATCCTTCCTTACCTCAGGAGGAATCTCCTTCTCGGCAGCAAATCCTAGAAGTACAGATATAGCTGTTCTCTGAGCAGCATAGTACATGTCAAGATCATGTAGTGTAAGTACATGAACTATCTCCTTCTCCTTCTTAATAGGTCCACGGGGCATTTCTACGTAACGAGTAGCCTCTATATCGTAGTATCTTGCCTTTTCAATTCCCTTAACCCTGCCTACACGATGGACTTTACCTGTCTCTGCATCAATCCATATATAGTCGCCTCGTTTAATGCCCATCTGCATGAGCTGGATCGTAATCTCTTCACCAACATTGAGAGTTAATTCATCATCTTTTGTAACAAGAGTAATCCTTGCCTCTCTAGGCACCAATACATATGGATTAAACGGATGCTTAATCCTTCTAATCTTAAGCTCGCGGACAACACCTTCATATACAAGTCTTTTCTCTCTAATCCTAACACCAATAGATTTACGTAGTGCCTGCATAAGAACTTCTGTTTTAGAGATCTCACTACTATATACTTCAGATGCACTAAGTGCTACAAAGGGAGTGTCTTCACCTAATTCACGAGCAATAGCAACAGCTAAAGCAGTCTTACCAGTACCAGGTGGACCTACAAATAATATTCCTCTACCAGCAATCCTTCCCTCACGAATCATCTGTACAACTATTCCAGCAGCCTCTCTAGCCTCAATCTGCCCAACTAGGCCATCGGCTACCGGCCTAGCTCTACCTTTCTCATCAAGTCCTAATCCACGTATATGGCTGTGTGCACCGATCCTCCTAAATACTGATGCACCAGAGACTTCACGTATCTCAGCCATAGTTTCACCTCTATTAAGGAAATATTGAACTAGCCTTATATTATTTATAATTGTAGAAGAGGATGACTAGACATGATCAGTCGCCGCTGAAGTCATCATGGACCCCAGCCCCTAAGGTCTCGGAAACTATTCTCTATCATCACATCTATGTAATGTATATTCTAGAAAATCCTTAAAATAATGTTTAGAATCTTATGCTATATGAGGGAATATATTTGGTAAACATAGGTAATCTGCTGCAGAGAAACATACTAAATGCTTTAAAGAAGCTTATTCAAGAGCTATTATCATATTCAAATAAAGAAAAAGATCAGTTTGTAAGACAAGTTATTGATAGACTTGAAAAGAATTATTCAATGCTTGATAAGGTTAAGCCACCGATCATCCCTACAAGGAGATTCATCTATGCTGTTGAAAACTTGTTAGGTGAATTACTTAAACTAAATAGCGTTGCAAGAGAATACATGGATAAACGTATCTCTCTGGAAGAATTTAGAAGAATAGTTAGTGAATATGAGGAAGCCCTTAGACTATATGCTAATATTGCTTCTAGTGAAAGAATAAAAATGTCTATCTATATGGTTCTTCCGCAAACAACATTGTTTGCTACAATTGTTTACCAAGTCTTTATCTTAGGCCTGCCACTATCATCATATATATTATCATTAACTTTCACATTATTAGCCGTGAGTTTATTTGTTCTATTAATAAATCCTGTTCTCTCCTACGTTATAAATTCCGCGAACGTCTTCCTGGTTCTTAATACTATACTTAGTGGTATGAGTATTAGTAAGGCTTTGTCTCATATAATGCTTATCATATTGTATATGTTAACACTTATTACAAGTATTACATATATCCATGTACTATACATATCGTCATCTAAGAAAAGTATTTCAATGGTGGAAAGAACCTTGCTCACCCTATTGGGGAATGTAGGTTTAAAAACTCATGAGTCTAAAGCAAGTGGGAAAGAGAGGAAAGAAAGAGCAGAATATGATAAGCTGTACAACGAACTCAGGAATATTTATAAGGAAATGTATGGCGAATTTGGTGAAGAGTATTTCAAGTTTAGATACATGGTTTTATTAATTAATGGAATGCCTCCTAATGAGATTCTGAAAAAGTTTTTATCAGAAATAAGAAACATTAGGGATAAGAAGGGATAGTTAATTAGAGGGTGTTGTTATGTCTCAGAAATCAAGTTCCAGTAAAACAAAAGAATTGAAGATCATAACTAGACATGTTATAACAATAAATGATATAAAAAATGATCCAAGGAAGATAAAGCTGTTATATATAATAGATACTATTGGCGGTATTTCTGAAAAAGCATTACAACACTTAATATATTATATGAAGGATCTAGAATACGATCTGGGATACGATTTCATAGTACTTGGAACTACTCCGTCAAGTAAAATGCTACATAACGATATAGTTGCATTATTATATGTAGGACTTATAGAAACTAATCCGAGAAGGAAACTAGTGACAACAAGTCTTGGTAAAGAATTCCTAGAGAAAGTTAGGGAGACTATCGCCGATGATGAGAAGGAGACTATAAAGAAGTTAATAGATGATCTCCGAATAAAGATAGCACCAATAGATATGGAAGTCGAATTATCCTATAGATCTGCACGTAGAAGAAGAAGGAGAAGATTTTTCTGAGAATCTTCTATAGGTTTGACTAGAATAGCAATCATATTATCTAATTTATATTGACGTATGAATAGGTACTCTTCTAGCCTCAGGCTTTCCAGATACTAGTACTGGATTTAATTTACCTTCACGTGCAAGTTTTTCAACATAGTCCCTGAAGCCACCTGTATGTCTAATGTCTAGTTCAAGTAATTCAAATAATAGTTTCTTAGTAGTTTCCCATACATCTTCAAGCATTTCCTTAGGCATATGGCTTATGATAAATGGTTCTTGCAACCATTGATCGAATGCTGATAATGTCTTGATCATGTGTTGGAAGGCAGCTCTAGACAATACTATAAGATCTAGTCTATCAGCCTCCTTAACCTTTTCATCAGCTTTCTTGAAACTCTCAAGTATTTCTCTCTGTTTCTTTACCCATGCATCTAAATTATGGAGGAATGTTTCTGACACTTCTTATAGCACCTCACTAATACAGTCTAGTACATAGTCTAGTTTTACTCTCTAATAAATGAGGTGTATGACTAATCCCTGTTGGAAAAATTAAATGGCTTTCCATTCTTAAGTATATCTTCAGGGATCTTGTCATAATATTTCTTGAGAAACTCTAGATCACTTTCTTTACGTCTCCTGCTATCAGGTAACATAACAACAATACCGTTCTTTATAGGATACCAGTGAAGACATTTAGAACAATATAATAATCCCTCAGTAATCTCATGTTTAAGACATTCTTCACATGGATACTCCTTTCCTTCCCTAATATCTTCCTTAAGATAGCCACAGTAGTTTTTACAATAAGGCTTAGGTATATTAGTAGTATCTACATCTTCAACTTCTTTATTGAATACAATAAGGTTTAATGGATAATTTTTACAACTTAGACATGCAAGTAGATCTAATGCCCAATACCTCATTTTCCAAGAACCTCTTCAGCTAGTCCTTTAATATCTTTTAGTAATTCCTCAGCTTTATCCCTTGTCTTTGCCTCAATCATTATTCTTAGCAAAGGTTCTGTACCACTAGGTCTCACTAGAAACCAGAAATCATTAGTTATAACTTTTACACCATCAATTGTTATTTGTCTATAATTCTTATAAGCCTCCTTTACTCTATCAACAACTTTCCAAGCAATATCCCTAGACATGTGTATCTTTGTCTTAATCGTATAGTATTGTGGAAGCTCATCATATAGCTCTGATAATTTCTTCTTTTCTTCAGCTAGTAATTGTAGTAGTAAAGCAAGTGTCATAGCACCGTCTCTTACAGGATGATGTAATGGATACATGAATCCTCCATTCTCCTCAAAACCACATATTCCCCCATGTTTTACAAGTTCTCTAGCTATACCTATACTACCTACTTTAAGCCAAACAACTTCTACGCCTATCGGCTTTAATACATCCTCGATCAATGTACTTGAGGATACAGCAGTAAATACTCTCCTTGGGAGATCCTTATGCTTTAATGCAAGGTACTTAGCAAGTATAGCTGCTGTACGATCACCCCATTGCACACGGCCCTTATCATCAACAATTATAGCTCTATCAGCATCACCATCATGAGCAATTGCAAAATCTACAGACAAAGCCTTAACAGTCTTAACAGTATCCCTTAAGGTCTCAACTGTTGGTTCGGGAGGTCTACCGGAGAACGTTGGATCGAGGTCTCCATTTATTGTATAAACCTTTACACCTAATTCACGGGCTACCCATGGACTAGTTATTGAGCCAACACTATTAGCTGGATCTATAAGTACTCTAAAACCTCTACTCTTAATTAACTCTTTATCAACGTGGCTTAATACGGCCTTTACATACTTCTCATTAACATATGGATACTTCTCTAAAGAATATACAAGGCTTCTCCAAGAAACTCTCTTAAACTTCATTGTAAAGTAGAGTTCTTCAACAACCTCTTCCTTATCTCTTGGAAGCTCTATACCATCTGCATCAATAACCTTAATACCATTGTACTCCGGAGGATTATGGCTAGCAGTTATCATAACGCCTCCATCAAATCCATCAGCCTTAACAACATATTGTAGAGCCGGAGTAGGCGTTAAACCAGCATCATAAACCTTAACACCACAAGCCATGAGACCCGCTACAACAGCTGATTTAAGCATTTCACCTCCAGCACGTACATCACGGCCAACAAGTATCCTAGATCCCTTACCAAAGAAGGTACCAATAGCCATTCCAAGCCTTAATGCTAGTTCAGGAGAAAGTTCTTCATTAACTATGCCTCGTACACCATCTGTCCCAAATAACCTACCCATTAAAACCACTCTCCTAAAACTCTTCTTCACCAATACCTAGTTCTTCTTCCAAAACCTCTTCATATTCTTCAGTTACTTCCTCAACAATATCTCTTACATCATTTTCGCCTTCGCGAAGATTTAATTCAACCCTATACCCCTTATTCTCTAAAGCTCTTCCAATCTCAATAGCAACGTCTCTAAGTTCAGACAATACATCATCAACCAGGGACTCTATATCCTCCCCAGACTCTACAAGTTCATCGAGTACATCTCTAAGATCCTCTTCAGCCCCTAACTCTATAGAAGCCTTCCTCCTACCAACATAAACCTTTAAAATAATAGGAATACTGCTATGTAATCCAATGACCATATTCTTATTTAAAGTAACCTCAAGATCATGATCCTCCATAATCTCCCTAATCTTACCAAGAACACTCATCATCTCTTCACCGATAGACAATTTAGAATCTAAGGCATAAAAATTTATCATTAAAATAATGTAATGAAAAAGCTAAAGAATAAGAAAAATCTAGAAAAGAGAAAGCAGAACCAAAAAGTTTCAGTAAATTCTAAATGAATTAGCAAATAAATTATTCGTATAATGAAAATTAAAACAATTAATTTATTAAGTTCTTTAAAAAAGAAAATGTGAGAATATATTAGGTTATATCATGGTAACTATGAAAATATTGACCAACTATTTACAAATGTCCGCTGTTGCTCAATATGGAGCCGAGATGACTCTCGGTAAAATCATCTTCTGGAGGGATCGTGTATGATAAAATCATTTGAGTATGTTGTGATAAGTATATTGCTATTATTTATCATGTAAAATAGTATTTGTTCATCATATGAGTATACCACTATCAATAATTTAAGTTATGTTAGAATGAAATATGATTATTATATTCATTATAAGGGAGATAATTATGTAA
>CAZITZ010000020.1:7199-15220 GCA_964542295.1 uncultured Desulfurococcaceae archaeon | reverse complement strand
AACTTGTTGAGGAGAAAAAGGTTGGAGAAGATAAGATGGTATTTATACAGGGATGTAAGAACCCCAAGGCAGTAAGCATTCTAGTACGTGGAGGCCTTGAAAGATTGGTAGATGAAGCTGAGAGAGCTCTTAGAGATGCTCTTGCAGCTGTAGCTGATGCCATCAAGGACGGCAAGATCGTTGCTGGTGGAGGGGCTGTTGAAATAGAGTTAGCCAGGCATCTTAAGAGAATTGCTAGAACTGTTGGCGGTAAGGAACAACTAGCTATTGAAGCATTTGCTCGTGCTCTTGAAGGATTAGCTATGGCTTTAGCTGAGAATGCTGGTTTAGATCCTGTAGAAATAATCATGAAATTAAGAGCCGCACATGAAAGCGAGGATGGTAAGTGGATGGGTATTAATGTATTTACTGGCGATATATCTAATATGAAAGAGTTAGGTGTTATAGAGCCTGTAAGTATTAAAGCTAATGCTTTGAAAGCTGGGACTGAAGTAGCTACATTGATCCTTAGAATAGACGATATAATTGCTGCTACGCGGGCTAGTAAGGAAGAAGAAAAAGGTAAAGGTCCTGAAGAGAGAGAAGAGGAAGAGTAAGATATTTTTTAACTAGGTATATTTTCTCCAACCTTTATGATAACTGGATACTTGTAGCTGGGGCTGTAGAATATTGCTTCACCTGGATCAAGTACAGGTAATAATTTTTCATATTCGTATGAAAGCTTCATAATTTTACTTATGACATCAATATCTATTGAGGATCTTATTGAATGGATTATTTTTGTTCCAGTATTTTTCATAACATCTTCTAAAATGCTTGAAGGAGACTGTGTAACTACGAATAAAGCAATACCAAATTTTCTAACTTCTGCTATAAACTTTTTTATTAGAGAATGCTTAGAGCCTCTGGGAAAAATATTATGAGCCTCTTCAATAGTTATGAGAATATTATTCTTTATAGCGTTTATTTGCTTTAGATGGAGAAGAGTTTTGAGTAATAATAAAGTATATACTTTGCGAGTGTTAACATTTCTTATTCTACTAACATCGATAATTAATGGTTTTGTATATGTATGAATAATTTTTATAAGCTCATCATTGCTATTTCCTATTAACCATCCTTTATTACTAGTTCTTAGTATAACCTCGATTTTTCTAAGTAGGGCATATTTTGATTCTCTTTGCCAATTAGATTCTTCATAGTAATTCTTAACACTATTTATAAGATCGCTTGGATCTAATAAATACTCATTACTATTCTTCAGAACATTCTTCAATACTTCATAAAGTATATATGACTGGGCACTTGTTAGATCCAGTGATTCTTCAATTATATCTATAACTTCATCTAATGACTCTTTCTCTATTGTTAATCCTATTAGAGGTTTTGAGTATGGATTATAATATATATAATCATCTAATAAGTTCTTGTATTCTCCATGCCAATCAATAACTACTACTTTATATAGCTTTGGATATGCTCTCAATAGATTCTTTATAAATATAGATGTTGTCGTTGTCTTGCCGCTCCCTGTAGCTCCAAGTACTAAAATATGATGCGGTATGTTAGCAAGAGGTATACCTATCAAAACCCTATTATCATCTATTGTTCTTCCTACAGGAATAATATTATCTATGGGACTTACTGTCTGGACAGGATAGAAGATCTTTGCTTTAATAAAGTACTGGTTGGAATAATATATTTTGTTTTTCCTTCGAAAAAATCCTATGTTTGGTAAAGGTATTATATCATCCCACTTAATCTTCACTCTCGTTATCCAAATATTATCTAAATGTGTTGACACATAGGATTCTATGACCTCAGCCTCCCTTTCTAGTAAACTTAATGAATTATCTAGATTTTTGACAGGTTTTATAATTATGTACCCGGCGTATTTTCCTCCATATGAATAAGATAATGATATGAATTTAAGCTTACGATTCATTTTTGAACGTGTATGGATAAATTTAAGTAAATTACTTAATTCCGTTATAATGGTTTGTTCTTCGGCCTCCCTATTTTTATATATTTCGAAGACTATTAGATTGTCTTTATTATACAATTCATTCCCTACAAATAGTATATGGGTTATAAAGAGATTATTTTGTTAATCTTTTTATTCCAATATAGTACTTCTCGACTACTTTAAGTTTATCAATAACATCTGATCCATGCTTTACCTTAATAACGATCAATAGTCCTCCCATAGACAATATTATTCTATGTACATTATTAATATTTGTAGATGTAACTACATATCCCTGGCCACAAAAATCATTCTCTATACACTTTTCTTTATCCGTTAATATGCTTAATACAATCATATCATCTATATTTAATCTATATACTTGTTCTGGTAATTCGGCAACTATCTCTGATTCCTTACAGAATAAATGGTATCTATTTATTCCAGGGACCCTTAACGCCTCGACATTACTAACCTTACATTCAAATTCAATCATTACATGCAACCCCCTGTTTAACTTATGCTGCCTAGGCATTAATACTAGACACTATATTTATTAATATTGCCATATATGTATCCGTAACTCCCATATATCTCTAGTACTGTTAGTGATTATGGAGGTGTATGGCTGGTATGAGTATAACTGATGCTACACGTAGATTGATATCGGCTTTACAATCAATGCTTGATAAGAAGGTAACAGTTATACTAACTGATGGTCGTCGCTACGATGGCGTATTGGCGGGTTTCGACCATCCATCTCTAAATATTGTTTTATCCCCTGCTACAGATACTCAAGGCAATACCTATCCAACAATAATTATTCGTGGTGAAAGAATATCTGAATTAATGATCGCTGAAACACCATTGTTTGATCCAAAGGAATTCGCTGAATATGTTATTAAAAGACTTAATCTTAGAAGGGATTCTGTAAAGGTTATACCTGAAGCAAATGCTGTACAGATCTATAGGATTAAGGTTAGTGAGAAGGGCGTCGAAGGTAGCGGTGCTATGGCACAGACTATATATGAGGTATTTGAAGAGTATATGAAGAAGAGAAGAAAAGAATTGGGTATAGAGTAAAGATAAGGGACTGAATATATTGCAATACTATGAGATAAAGGATGTAGATCTAGCTGGTAGAATAGCTAAACTAAGGACAGCCCATGGAGTTTTAGAAACTCCTTACTTACTTCCAGTCATTGATCCTACTAGGCAAGAGGTAAAACTTGATTTTTTAAGGGAACATGGATTTAATGCATTTATAACGAATGCATATCTCTTTTATCGTAGAAATAAGGGTAAGATAAGATCTATTCATCAAAGTTTAAACTGGAACAAAATCATAATGACTGATTCGGGCGGATATCAGATACTTATTTATGGCGATGTAGAGATCGATAATAAGACTATAGTTGATTACCAGCGCCGTATAGGCTCTGATATTGCAGTCATATTAGATATACCTACGGGTAGTCATATGGATAAACATGAGGCTTTTAAATCTATTGAAGAAACCTTTAGAAGAGCTGTCGAAGCATTACCCATAATACAAGATAGTGATGCTTTATGGGTCTTACCCATACAAGGGGCTCCTTACAAGGATCTAGTCATATATTCTAGTGTAAGAGCTTGGAAATATCCGTATCATATATATGCATTAGGTAGTCCTACGGTATTGCTCGAGAAGTATGAATATAGTAGATTAGTTGAACTAGTTGCCTTAGCCCGTATTCATTTACCGCCAAATAAGCCTTTACACGTATTCGGTGTAGGGCATCCAATGATCATTCCATTCTTAGTAGCTCTTGGTGCAGATCTATTTGACTCGGCATCCTATGTACTTTATGCTAGGGATGGTAGGTACATGGTTAGTGGTGGTACTAAAAGAATAGAGGAACTAAGTTATTTTCCATGTAGTTGCCCAGTATGTTCAAAATATACTCCTCAAGAATTATATGAAATGAATAGTGATAATAGGATAAAGCTACTTGCGTTACATAATATATACAAGTTAATGGAGGAGATCAATAGAGTAAAGCAAGCAATTAAGGAGGGTAGGCTTTGGGAGTATTTAGAAAGTAGAAGCAAAGAACACCCCAGTCTAAGAAGTGCTTTTGAAGTTATAAAGAAGTATTTATGGTATATAGAAAAATACACACCATATTCTAAGGCTTCGCCAAGAGCATTATTATTATATGATTATGACTCTATATACAATCCTAAATTAAAGCTCTTTAGAAAAAATGTAATGAAATATGTAGTTAAAGCATCTAAAAGGATATTGCTATTACCAGCAATTTCTAAGCCCTATAAGGATCAAGTTTTTGTGGATAAAGTATTAAAGTATATAAGGTTCAGGTATGAAGAAATATTCTTCTACAATCCATTTTTAGGAATAATTCCATGGGGATTAACAGAGATCTATCCTGTTTTTCAACATGAAGAACCTAGTATCTTATCATTGGACACACGCTTTTGTGATAAAATATACTGTGATATACAGGGATTAGCTAATAAAACTAGTGCTAAGGAAATATTCATAGTAATCGTTAATGATTGTTGGTGGTGTGAGTGCTTTACGAGCCTTATGTTGGAGAGATTATCGAGGCAAGGCATAAAAGTTAGTGTTCTAAGGATCTAGTTACATGTACATAGGATGGCCTTTTTCACTAACTTCGGTCTCATAAACTCTTTTTAGAAGTTCCTCTTTCTTACTCTCGAGTTCTTCAATAATACCAGCCTCCTTATATAATTGGGATACATCAATCTCTATATCCAAGAGTTTAGCTATTTCTGTAACTGCTATAGCTGTTGCTCTAGGATCTGGTCTATAGGGCTCTGCATATGGCAGGATCACTACTCCAGGTATTTTATATGCATGTAAATACATCATTGTAAGAGCTAAAGGCCCAACAACATGTCTTTCTTCAAGTATTGGCGCCTTTAAAGTAATATTGGCATTACCTATAGGTATCCATCTGTATTTTTCTTCCTTATTCTCCCTTACAGCAGGATCTAAGCCTCCAACCAATATTGCTTCTTTAATACTTATATCTCTAACCCACCGAGTTATTGATCTAACATAATATGTTCTTTCACGTGCATCGGGTATGCTATGGTTTACTAGAACAAGCAATTTCTGTCCATCGATATCTTTATAATAGATTTCAAATGGATAAATTACGCCTATATGCTTTGTATAGAACGTAGATTCCGGCATATACTTTGTTTCAACGAATCCTATTCGTTTCATTTTAAGTTGAAAAGCAATATGTCTTGTAGCCAAATATCCTACTAAACCAAAGCCTGTATATCCTGTTATAAAGATAGAATTCTTGAGTTCATCTAAAGCTAGATCCTCTATTAACATTATGTTTATCCTCTTCAAATTAGACCAACTCCCTTATTCCTTCTCTAACTCTAACCGCTTCTCCGCGACTAAAAAATGACATGATATAACCGGGTAATAAGGCTCTTCCTACAGCAATTACTTCATCATCTTCATTTACGACTATAACTTCGTCATAAGGCCTTATCTCGGGATCTGCATAAACTACATGAGCTGCAAAAACATTTCCTCCTTCTGCAATGAAGTTACTATATTTATTCGAGACAACAACTCTTAATAATGGGAAATTAAGAACTTTTCTAAGTCTCACACCACCGTATATCTTAAGAAGTAGACGATAATCAGCAGCTCTTAGCGAGGCTAATGGTTTATTGTCTAAATAGATAATTCTAATTCTATATGTTGAAGGAGATCTTTGTACTAGAACATTATTGGGAATAAAATGATCCCCTACCCCCCTAAACTGGAGGGAGGCAATACTACGGAGTTCAAGGAGTTCGGAGGGGGTAGGGCGGGATAATCTCATAAATCATCAGCTACTGGAACAAATAACTAGTTTCACTCTTGCCACTAAGTTTTCTAACAGTCTTCTTAGACATAATCTTCTTGACAGCCTTTACGAAATCCTCCATGGTAACGAATCTACGATTTGCTCTTATAGCATTATAGCCTGCCTCAGTACATATGGCTTTAATTTCTGCACCAGTAGCGCCATCAGTCATACGGGCTAGTTCCTCGATATTAACATCATCTGCAAGCTTCATCCTCCTCATATGGACCATGAAGATCTCGATTCTACCTCCATAATCTGGTAAAGGTACTTCAATTAACCTGTCAAATCTACCAGGTCTAAGAATAGCTGGGTCAAGAATATCTATACGGTTAGTAGCAGCAATAACTTTAACCTTATCCAGCGGCTTAAAACCATCTAGTTCTGCTAAAAGCTGCATAAGTGTACGCTGAACTTCACGTTCGCCACTAGTGCCTACATCTAGGCGGCGGGCAGCAATAGCATCTATTTCATCAATAAATACTATTGATGGAGCCTTCTTCCGTGCAAGCCTGAATACTTCACGGACAATACGAGCTCCTTCACCAATAAATTTCTGAACAAGTTCGCTACCAACAATACTTATGAACGTGGCTCCAGCTTCACGAGCAACAGCTTTAGCAAGTAATGTCTTGCCACAGCCGGGTGGACCGTAGAGAAGTACGCCCTTTGGAGGCTCTATACCTATTTCCTCAAATATTTCCGGATGCGTCAAAGGTAATTCAACAACTTCTTTTAGCTCTCGAATTTGTTCACTAAGGCCGCCTATATCATTGAATGAAACATTTGGTCTTTCAATAACCTCCATACTCTTAACATATGGATCCTCTGAATCGGGTAAAATCTCTACAATAGCTGAACCACGTTGATTTATTGCTACCCTGGCTCCAGGCCTTAGTTTATCTCTATCAATTGATGAAAGCATTTTTACTATGAGTATAGGACCTGTAGAGCTCTTGACAATAGCTCTCCCATCAGGTAATACGTCTAAAAGAGTTGCTTCAATAAGCGGAGCTGACATGAGTTTTTCAATTTCGTTCTTGTAATATCTTACTTGGCTGTTCAGTTTTTCTTTCTCAATTTCAAGATATTTTATTCTTGCTTCTAGAAATCTAATATAGTCTTCTAAACTCATTCTTGCTTCATATCTATCCTTGGATTCACTGCTGCTCATAGTCTATTGTCACCTATCTATTTATATAGGTTAGAATTAAGGCTAAAAACGGTTCTTACCAATAGACACCATAGAGATATAGGGTGGATTCACAGACATGCCGTGTTACTGTGAATTATGTGGTAGAGAGGTACTTGATGAAAGACAGTGTAAGACTGTAGTTATTGAAGGTGCTGTGCTTAAGATATGTCCAAGATGTTATAATAGACTAATTAAACAAGGTAAAGTAAGAGAGTACAAGCCCCCTAAAATGACTCCTACTCAGATGCCTAGAAGAAAAATTAGGAGGAAACCAAGGAGTATTCCCAAGCATTTACTTATGGAAGAATATGAAGTTGTACCAGATTATGCTAAGAGAATTAAGCAAGCTCGCGAAAGGATGGGATGGTCTACCCGCGTCTTAGCTGAAAGAGTTAGAGAAAAAGAGAATGTTATTAAGAGAATCGAAGCTGGCAGGCTTATCCCATCTATAGAGCTGGCTCGCAGGTTAGAGAAAGTACTACATATAAAGTTGTTAGAACCTATAGTTAATGAATCCACTGGATATAGTAGTCATGGAAGCGATGAAGACTATTTCACTATAGGGGATCTTATAAGAATAAAAACTAATAAGAAATAGCATGTATAAGGATCTGGAAATGGCTAAACAAGTACTAGTTGCAATACCCAATAAATATAAGGGATTCATTGATGAAGAACTTTCTCTCGTTAAAGCTATTTATAATTCTAATAACTATGACATAGACTTTTTCTTTGTTAGAAGGCCTAATCCCAAATATTATATTCCATATGATCGTGTTTTAGAAATCAAAGGAAATAGTGATGTAGATACAATAATTATTATGGATATATTAAAGCCTCGACACTTCATAAACCTGTATAGAATATTAAGAAGAGAGATTATTGATCGAATGCAACTTATATTGAAGATATTTGCTCTTCACGCAGGTAGTAGAGAAGCTCAATTACAGATAGAACT
>CAZITZ010000020.1:1266-7099 GCA_964542295.1 uncultured Desulfurococcaceae archaeon | reverse complement strand
TGTGCTGGTAAAACAACATTGTTTAATAGATTGACTAAACAATATAAACTTGTTGGTCCAGAACCATTTACTACATTATCTCCTAAAGCATCTTCATTAGTATATAATGGTTATAAAATCATATTAATAGATACTGTTGGATTTATAAGAGATATTCCTCCAGAAATAATAGAAGCCTTTTATGCAACACTGGAGGAGGTAGTATACTCGGATCTAATAATAAATGTTATTGATTCATCTAGGAGATTCAATGATATAAGAGCAGAGATACGCTCTACAAGGGAAATCTTTAGCCATATAGGGGTTCATGGAAAACCTATTGTTTATGCATTAAACAAAATTGATCTCATAGATAGTAATCGCATAAAAGAGATCATGGAATTTATGTACGGAGAGCTTGGAATTAAGAAGGAATACATAGTTCCCATTTCTGCTTATAAAGGTATTAATATCAACAGTTTGTTAGATACAATATATAGTATTCTTGGCTATAATGAGGAGTAGACAGATTATGTATAGTCCTAGATATAGTAGGCAAAGAATATATGTTCTTAGAATAGGGCATAGACCAGAGAGGGATAAGAGAATAACAACACATGTAGCTCTTGTAGCAAGGGCTTTTGGTGCACATGGATTTATACTTGCCGATATAGTCGATGGCAAGGTTATGGAATCTATAAGGAAGGTACTATATAATTGGGGAGGTAGTTTATTTATTGCTCAAGGCATTGATTCATTTAAGTATGTTAAAATATGGAAGGAATTTAAAGGACTAGTTGTTCATTTAACGATGTACGGAATCAATGTTGATGATGTAATCAACGAAATAAGGAATTCAGGTAGAGACATACTTATTGTTGTTGGTGCTGAAAAGGTACCTAGATATTTTTATGAAGAGGCGGATTATAATATTGCCATTGGTAACCAGCCTCATTCAGAAGTAGCTGCTCTAGCCATATTTTTAGATAGATATTATATGGGTAAGGAATTATATTTTACATATGAGGGTGCGAGAATAGTAATTGAGCCATCGCCTAAGGGTAAAAAGGTGAAGATTGTTGGTAAGAGGTAGTAAGAGGGCAATCAATCAAATTGCTGAACTCGTAGAGGCGTTACTTGATATGCATACTCCCGGGTATGGTAAGAAAGCACGTTTGATATTTGACTATCTTGTTGAACAAGGTACAGTTATTCCTGAAGAATATATTAGCAAGAATCTAGGTCTTAAATCTAATGAAGCACGTAGGATTCTACAAATACTTGCTGAGCAGGGTATTATATCTTTTAGGAGAATGGCCAGCAAAGATCGCAGTTTACAAGGATGGTACATTGATACTGAAAATATAGAGTCAGTATTGATAACTAGGCTTAAGAGGGCATTAGAAAAATTAAAGATAAGACTAGAGTATGAGAAGCAGCCTGCCATATATTATTGTCCAAGAGATAGACTAAGATTTACAATGGATCAGGCGATGATGTATGACTTTATATGTCCTAGATGCGGTAGCATGTTAGAAGAATATGATGGCTCTCTAGCTGTTAAAATTCTTGAAAAAAGAATTAATGAAATTGAAGAAATGCTTAAGAAAATAGGTGTTCAGAGTATTTGAGGCATAAATACATATTATTTGATCTCTTCTGTGGCGCAGGGGGATTTTCTCTAGGTTTTTACTTAACAAACAGATTTAGACATATGCTTGCTATAGATAACTACCCTCCAGCAGCAAAGACATATAAACAGAATTTTCCCAACACCATAGTCATTACTGAGGATATAAAGGATATAAATGGTGATATTATATTTGATCTTGTTGACAAAGACATTGATGTAGTTATAGGTAGTCCTCCTTGCGAACCCTTTACTGGGGCTAATCCTAGAAGGGAGAGAAATCCATTAGATAGACTTTATAAGGATCCTATAGGTCGTTTAACTCTTCATTTTATTAGATTAGTTGGTATTTTAAAGCCTAGAGTATTTATTATGGAGAATGTGCCTGCAATTATGGATAATGGTTTAAAGACGGCACTTATGAAAGAATTTAGAATTGCTGGTTATAAGAAAATATATTTTAATATACTTCATGCAGAAGATTATGGAACACCAAGCCATAGAGTTAGAGTATTTATTTCAAATGTAGAGATAAAGCCTCAACGTACTAGAAAAAGAGTAGTTGTTGCAGAGGCTTTATCTGGATTACCTGAACCAGGTACATCGTACCCGCCTAATCATGACGTGCCTTCAATGCCTAGAAAGAAACTTAGAAGAATTTCTAGGCTTAAGTGGGGTGAGGCATTAATTTACTATGAAGGTGCTAGAGGGCGTAGGTTACCTAATCTAATCCGTCTTCACCCTTATCGTATTGCTCCAACAGTACTTGGTAGTTCACGTTTTATACATCCCTTTGAGAATAGATTCTTAACTGTTAGAGAGCAGGCTAGACTCATGGGTTTTCCAGATACATTTGTTTTCCTCGGTGGCCGTGATGAACAATATAATATGGTTGGTGAAGCTGTGCCTGTACCTTTATCCAAGGCAATAGCTTTATCTGTTGCCGAGAAACTTGATAGTGGTGAGATATAGTATGCCGAGAATAATATTTGGAATATATAATGTAGCCAGTGTGCAGAGATTACTCGATTTTATAAAAACCGTATATGCTTTTGGTGTAGGGACTCCAGCAATTATAAAACCATCAGGGGCTGCAGCTCAAGTTGGAGTACCGGAAGCACATAGGTTTTCATATAAATATGATAAGCCATTAATAGTCCTGCCTGAACTTACTGATCTGAAAGAAGTATTGGGTATTGATAAAATATACTTCCTAAGTAAGCATGGTGAAGAAATAAATATTAGAAATATATCATTTGATGAAGATATGGCAATAATCATACTAGGTAGTGATGGAGAATTTACTAAAGCGGAACTACAATACGGGAAACCACTAAAGATCACTAATTTACCCCATGACCTACCTTCACATATCAAGATAGCCGTATTGTTATATGATATTAAGAGATATTTAGAACAAGGTATTGATTAACAAATAAACGTTAAGTTAGCATTATTCTAAATAGTATATTAATTACAATTAGATGAAAAGTAGATCTATGCCGCCGCCGGGATTTGAACCCGGGTCACGGGCTTTCTCCAGCAAAGTGCTCGAAAGGCCCGCATACTTGGCCGGGCTATACTACGGCGGCTTTCTGTTTATAGTTCTATGATGTTTTAGGATTCTTATTTTTTACCGTCAATGCCTTTTATTGTATCCTATGTGATCCTATAATCCATTATTATAAAATAATAAAGTATGATATACTAATGTACCATATTTTTATAATATCCATAAATCAATAGTTTAATCAGCACCGGATTTTAGGAAGGTTAAATACTGGGGTGTCTTGTTTGAGGATTTGGGAAATTACTAGAAGACCTAAATTTATAGTTAGAGATATGAATTTACCTCTTACAGTTGTACGTGCTGAAGCACGTAAGTATGACGAGGAGATATTACCTGTTATTAGAAATATTTTGGAGAATAAAATATACGGATTCCTAACACCTATTGAACTTATTATGCCTACGAGCCATCATACTAGTATAAGAGTAAAGGATGTAATTAGAGAGTATCCAATACTTACACAAGATAATGATGTTAGCGAAGCATTTAGTAAGTTTAGAGAATTTAAAACCATAGGTGCACCTGTAGTTGATAATCTCGTGGATAATAGGCTTATAGGTGTAGTTACATATAATGATCTATTAAACTATCTTATTAAGACAGGTTATAGACCTCTTGCTGAAACAGTTGAAGAAGTTATGACCAAGAAGAACCTAGACAAATATATTATTTCATGGAGGGATCGTGTAAATAAAGTCTGGAGTAGGATTGTTTACCATGGACTTCCAGGAGTTGTAGCAGTACGCAGTCTCGACGAACCCATACCAATGGGTATTGTAACGTACAAGGAGTTTATACATAGTAGTAGATGGCTCTTTCATCGTGAAAGTGAGCAACATATTACGGCACCTGCTAAGGTACAGCGTATAATGTTGCGTGGGGTATTAGTAGCAACCAATGACATGCCTATTGAAATGGTTGCCAAGGTTGTTGCCGAACAAGATCTTCCATTAGTACCAGTTATAGATTCTGATGGCAGAGTCATTGGTGTATTAACCTATGAAGACTTAATTAGGGCCTATCTAGAGGGAGCTAAGCCTGGTAGAGTACCTGTACCCATTGCTAAGGTTATCCCTGTACCCGTAGCTCGTGAGGAGAGAATAACTTTTGTATCTAGGAAAAGAATTCTTGAGCAAGTACTAGTTGCTAAGCCCATTGAGAGACCAGCCTATATAGGCATTAGGGCTGAAGATATATTTGTTGAAGAATTACCCGCAGTATCAATTAATGATACAGTTGAACATGCCCGTAAAGAGATGTTGAAAAAACGTACAGATTATTTATTGGTAGTAGATGAACATGGAGAAATTATTGGCGTAGTCACTAAATGGAATATGCTACATGCTCTAGGCCTCAAAGGTCCTTTATGGAGAAGAAGGGTTAGAGATAGATTCTTCATAGACTTTGTTATGCAGAGTAATATTCCTAGAGTTCACTTGGATACCCCTATTGAGGAAATAGCTTTCAATATGGTTAAAAGTGAAAGTGAAGTGGTATTTGTCGTTGACGAAAGAGGAGAGATTATTGGCTTCATTACTAAAGATCATGTTATAAGGGCTTCCAAGGATTTACTTAGAGATATACTTGTTGAGAACATTATATTACCCAGTAAAATAGCATCTGTGAATCCATTCCATAGCCTATATCATGTTGTTAATAAGATGAAGACGCTATATCTTGATGCAATAACGGTTTTTGACGGATCTAATGTACTAGGTGTTATAGCTACCAATAGGCTTCCTTTCATAGCTTTCGAAGACGCTAAGACAGGTATTAAGAGTCGGCGTCTAATATGGGTTAGAAAACTTGTTAGAGGAGCTGCTAAGAAGGGTAGATATATTAAGGTAACTCCTTTACTGGCCATAGATGCTATGGTGCCTTATAGGAAATATGTTCCTCCAGATACAATTGTAACAAGAGCATTAGATATTATGGAAGAAGCAAAACTTAATGGTATACCCGTACTAAGCATAGACAGAGAGATAGTGAGTATAGTGTCTAAGAATGATGTATTAAGAGAATTATCTAGGAGAGCTAAGAGGTTAGCAAAGATAGAAATTGAAAAAGTGAAGAGAACAGAAAAGAAAATGAAGGCAAAATAGCTTCTTTACAATAATAGAAAAATATTAAACCCAATAAATAATCAAAATACTACGATGGGAAAGGCGGCGGTCGTCTAGCCTGGACTAGGACGCCGGCCTGCCAAGGCTGATTCCTAAAACCACAGAACGCCGGAGATCCCGGGTTCAAATCCCGGCCGCCGCACCATTTCTTTCACGAATCAAAAATAATATCCCTTAAAGACAAAAAATAACTTGAGCCGGGGTGCCCGAGCGGTCTAAGGGGGTGGGCTCGAGACCCGATTCCGGCATATACGGGAGACCCACTGCCTCCTTCGTGGGGCGCGCGGGTTCGAATCCCGCCCCCGGCGCTACTTTTCTACTTTCTCTTCTACTTCTTTAAGTAGTTCCTCAGCCTCTTTTGCTAGTTCTGACGGCTTTAACCTTGTTTTCTTAACTTCCTCTAGTGCCTTCTTAACTTCTGCTGATAATTCTTCATAACTAGGTATTGTACCTAATACCTCCTCTGGTCTACCAACTAATTCGAATAATCTCTGAATATCGATCTCTTTCACTTGTGGTTCCTTAACACCT
>CAZITZ010000020.1:0-1166 GCA_964542295.1 uncultured Desulfurococcaceae archaeon | reverse complement strand
CCATCAGCTCTAAGTATTGCTGCTCGTCTCTCTCTTTCAGCACTAGTCTGCTCCTCCATAGCCTGCTTAACACGTGGACTAGGCTCTACTTCACGGATCTCTACTGTCTCTACGCGTACACCCCATTTATCAGTTGCTTCATCAAGTATTTGCCTAAGCCTAGCGTTTATGGCTGCACGGTTATAGAGTATTTCATCAAGCTCCATATCACCTATGACACTACGTAGTGTTGTCTGTGCAAGTGCTATTACTGCCTGCCTATAGTTTGTTACCTCAAAGTATGCCTTCTTAGGATCAATTACCCTGAAATAGACTATAGCATCAACTGTTACTGGAGAATTATCTCTTGTAATAACATCCTGTCTAGGTACATCAACTACTTGAGTTCTTAGATCGATCCTATCTACACGGCTAATGAAGGGTGGTACCCAGTGTACTCCAGGTCTTAATATACCTACGAATTTACCAAGACGTATATAAATGCCTGCTTCCCAAGGCTTTATAACAACTATTCCCTTAGAAATAATTATTATGATGATAATGGCTAGAATAAGAGTTACAAGTAATGTAAATGGATCAATCATATACAATACCCCTCAAAATAATCTAGTTACTATTATAGAATCTAGTGTTCTCTAGAAACTATATTCTTTTCCATTATAGGTTTAACGATTAAATGGACACCTTCAACACCAACTACAATAACCTTTGTTCCCGGTTCAATAACTTGTTCTGATGTGGCACTCCATATATCGCTATCAATTTTAACCTTACCATCAATGCTATCAGGCTTAATAGTCTTTACAACAATACCTTTCTTTCCAATGAGACCTTCAAAACTTTCAGTAACTGGTGGAGAAGGAGGTGATAGCCGGCGATACATGTAATAAGTAAATGCTCCAAGTGGAAAAGCTAGGCCTAATAGTATCCATGGCCCCCACCACGTTTCTAGAAGCCATGGAAATAGTAGAATAGCTAATCCATAGAGTATAGAGATTGTTCCAGGCACAGCAATAAAGAATCCCGGAGTAGCTATTTCAACAAGTATAAGAATAGCTCCCAATATAATCAAAAGATAAGCTAAAATAGTTGAATCCATATCAGGTATCCCTCGAATAATAATTCTTACATCTTAACCCTAATAAACAATATAAAAATAGAAGACT
>CAZITZ010000019.1:10896-15536 GCA_964542295.1 uncultured Desulfurococcaceae archaeon | reverse complement strand
CGGTTGTCCGGCAGGGCAGAGCCGGGCAGCCACGCCGTAGGGGGTAACCGCTGAAGGCATCTAAGCGGGAACCCCTCCCCGAAAAGAGGCGGCCGTTCCCGAGGGGGTTTCTCCTCGGGACGAGGGCTCCCGTAGAAGACGGGGTTGATGGGGCGGGGGTGTAAGCCCCGAGGGAGTTGTCTCCCGAGGGGTTTAGCCTGCCGCTCCCAATCGCCCGAGGCCGCAGGCTTCTCGCCCGGGGGCGGGCTGCGCTGCTTTGGCTGCGTGGCCCGCCTTTGTTGGGGCGGGGCTCTGGGTTTGAGTGTATTTCCCTGTGTCGCTCTGAGCCTTGTGTCTCCCTGGGTGTGGCGCTCTCTTTGGGGGTGTTCCTTGGTTTTGTTGTATGGTGTTGTTGCTGATTCTATAGTTGTTTCTTTTACTCCACTACGTATTGTTTCTGGTCTACTTGTTTTTGGAGACCGTGTTGTCTATTGTGGTGATCATGGGTTTGTCGAGGGATTCATTGATCGTTTCGGTGGCGAATTAGTTAACTATAGCGGCTATACTGTTTTACCGGGTTTCCTTGATCCACATCTACATCTTGGTTCGTTGGCTGCATGGGATAGGATAGTTGATCTTAGTGGAGTAGATTCTATAGAAGAACTACTAAGTATAGTCAAGGAAGTTCTATTGAGAGAAAAGGATGTTAGCTGGATAATTGGACGCGGATGGGATCATATGAGGTTTAAGGAGAAGAGATTACCTACAATAAGGGATCTAGAGCAGTTGGATACTGATAAACCAGTATTTCTTGTCCGGGTATGCGGCCATATAGCCGTAGCTAATAAGGCTGCTCTTGAGAAACTAGGTAGAGAACTAGAAAATGTTGACTGGGATAATGGGTTATTGTATGAGGATTCTGTAGCATTTCTATGGAGGAAGGCATTAGAGGAAATAGGTTTAGAGCCAAAAAGCTATGTTGGTGCATTAGAGAAACTATATAGATATGGTATTGTAGGTATTGGATGGATGTCCGCATCATTGGATGAAGTAATAGTTTATCATGGTATTGAAGCAATAAGACCACATACAAAGATCTATCTAGAGCCGAATAGTTTTGTGGAATGGATAAGATATGGATTACCAAGGAATACCCTGAATATACATGGGTTAAAGATAATACTCGATGGAAGTCTAGGAGCACACACAGCATATCTATCTAAGCCCTACAATGACAAACCCTGTACATATGGAAAGTTGAATATGGATGTAGAGGAACTAGAAAAATATTTGTTAATGGTTAAGGAGAAGGAATTTCACATAGCAATTCATGCCATAGGGGATAGGGCACTCGATATAGTATTGCAACTATATTCTAGACATGGATTAATTGGCGAAAGAATAGAGCATGCAAGCCTAGTTAGAAATGACCAGATCAAGTTATTAGAGGATCTAAGGCCAAGAATAGCTCTACAGCCAGGATTCATACTCAGTGATACATGGCTCATAGAGAGAATTGGATGGAATAGACTAGCATGGGCATATAGAATAGCATCATTATCTAAGATAGCCAAGGTAGGCTTCAGTAGTGATGCACCAGTAGAACCATTGGATCCATGGAGAAATATCTATGCAGCAATAACTCGGGGGGAGTACGAGGGACTGGATATAGCGGCTACAATGGAGGAGAAAATAGATCTACTTACAGCTTTACACTTACATACAAAGGGATCAGCTGAAACACTGTATTATAATGATAAGGGAAGGCTCGAACCAGGATATAGTGCTGACTACATAGTTGTTGACAGAAATCCCCTGGAAATAAGTGATCCAAGGGAGCTATTGAAGATAAGAGTTATTGAGACAAGAATAGCTGGGAGGAAGGTATATCCATAATAGATTATTCCCTAGTTACTTAAACACCACCAGTGACTACATAGGTTTAGAGAGGGATTATCTAAATAGATCCTTCCACGGGCGTCCATGTATATTGAGAATGCATGTATGGGTAGTCCTAGATTATATGCTTTACACAATAGTTCATCAATAACTTGGTCTCCTTCCTTATAAGGCATAAAGCATCTAACACCTCTCATGCCGGCTATGAATACAATGTATGCATTAATACCTCTCTTCCAAAAACTCATTAATTCCATTATATGTATTCTACCACGAACACTGCTACAGTCAGGATACATAGCCTCACACATAGATCCACGGAGAACAGCGCTTTTTGTCTCAACATAGACCCTTGCACCATTACATTCTAAAAGATAATCAAGAAGAGAATCATTAACTCTGGGATTCCTTTTAAGGACTATACAGTCTCTAAACCATGGTAGTAAATTATTCTCTATAATCTTCTCAAAAGATCTATTTTGAACAATAGTGTCAATAATCATGTACGAATCACTATAAAGAGGATCAGACAGAGCTATAAGTCTATACTTAAGCTTAGAACCATTAATCTTCATACAAAGTCCTTTCCTACCACCAACTAATACATCATGTAGACGACCAGTATTTGTAAGATGAGCATTATCTTCACTATCACCTATTTTTATCCTAACAGTAAATCTATTCAAACGACTAATGAATGTACAGTTAAGAATATCCAAAATCTCATTAATTACAATCAAGACCTAAACACCATTCTACATAAATAGTAAAGAATAAACATTATATATTATATCCTGTACAAAACATTCTATACAGTATTTTCTCCAACAGTTCTCCTACTATATAGTATTGATAGATTAAATCCACAATATGGACAATACCTTGCACCAGGAACAACTTCTCTACCACACGATGGACAAAACCTAATAGATAAACTATTATCGATATCTTCAACTGAAATATCTTCTTTAACGCTATTACCTTCTAATGCTTTCTCATACTCTCTCTTAAGATCATCTATTGTTAAATGAGTATAGATCTGTGTCGTCTTAACATCGCTATGCCCTAGAAGCCTCTGTAAGGCAAAAAGATTCATACCTCTTCTTAAAGCACGTGTAGCAAAAGTATGCCTCAGTACATGGGGCCTAATTCTCCTATAATCAATACCTGCTCTCTTAGCAATTCTCTTAATCCTCTTATACAATCCACTATAGGTAAGAGGTATCAAATAATCATTATCCCTTAGACCCTTAAGCTTAATCCAAGCTCTTATTGTATCAAGGGTTTCTCGAGTAACAAGAACTCTCCTCTCACGACCATATTTTGCCTCATGAACAATTATTTCTCTATTCTCAAAATCTATATCACTAACTCTAATACCCAATAACTCACGGCTACGAAGCCCTGTGTCAAGGAGTAAACGTATTATAATAGTATCTAATGGGTCATTACATGATCTAAGCAGCTTATCTATTTCAGTATCACTTAATGCTTCAACCTTACTAGCTGGCTTACGTGTAACAGGTATGGATAATCTGATGCCTAGCCACTCAAGAAATCTCCGAACAAATAATGTATAATAATGTAATGTAGTCATCCAAGACCTGCGATCTCTAGAACGCGATCTATTAAATCCTTTTCTAAGTCGCTCAAGCCTCCATCTATTAACATCACTTAATTTAACATCCTTAATCCTCTTACTACCTAGGAAATCAAGGAAATCCTTAATAGCTGAATAATAAGCCCGAATAGTCTCATCACTAGCACCAGCACTAGCTAAGGCTATTAGGAACTCTTCAAGAATATTGTAATTATCAAGTTCAAGGATCTCTTGAGGTGCTTTACCAATATCAAATCCTCTAGGCATACCATACCAGCACCATAGACATATAATAAAATAGATCTACCCTTAAAATAGATGTCATACATTAATACTTTGGATATACTCAGATAATACCATATCTTACCAGTTTTATCTCTAACTAATAATTTAGTCTTATTCTCGGGAGACACTATATTGGTAAAGATAAGAAGATTTCTATGGCTAAAAATATTACTAATAATAAGCATCATATTGGTCACTGGCCTATTCTATAGAATATCTGGTCACTTAAATAACTATATTATAAGAGGAATGAATAATGTAATGAGTCTAGGTGTTAGAATAACTACTCTTGAAAGAAGACTTCTTAGAATAAATAATTTCTTAAAAAGAATTTACTATAATTTTCTATACTCAATGGATTACGAGATTATTATACTACATTTAAATAAAGAAACTATATTTTCATTAAACCTCTGCTTTAAGAGTAAATTCATAAACATACATAGCTTTAGTTGAGGGGAGATGCTTTGGTAAAACTAGTGTCAATGGTGCTAAAGGAATTAAGGGGACCATATGTTCTAATATCTAAGTCTACTTGTCTAGAACTTGGAATAAAGAAAGGAGATTATGTACTATTATCAATTAATAAGAGAAAAACAGTAGCTATTGTAAAAGATATAATACCTAGAATTGCAACAATCATTGTTAGCTATGAAATAGCTA
This sequence comes from uncultured Desulfurococcaceae archaeon, assembly GCA_964542295.1. Lineage (GTDB taxonomy): Archaea > Thermoproteota > Thermoprotei_A > Sulfolobales > Desulfurococcaceae > CAZHDB01. Next base: position 11,110 of record CAZITZ010000019.1, on the reverse strand, counting down.
AATTACTTAATCTTAAAGAAGTAGATCTTATTGAAGTACATAAACCAGTTATAGAAAAGGCAAGCAAAATCTATGTAAAAATAATCGAAGGAGAAATAGATTATTTAAAGTTAAGGAACTTTCTATCCGGTAAAGTAGTACTAAATAATTCATCAATAGATATATCAATAGAAGGTACTCGAGCTAAAGCTAATGTACTAGTTGAATTAGGCGA
>CAZITZ010000019.1:1780-10796 GCA_964542295.1 uncultured Desulfurococcaceae archaeon | reverse complement strand
AAGGAGATCATAGACAAAATAATATACTCTATACAGAAATCAGAGAGATTGCCTAATATGGTAATTATACTAGTTAGAGATATGGATGAACACTCCATCTCTATTGCACGCTCCAAAGGAATATTTTCAATTAAGATCCCTGTTAGCGGAAATGGTAATGATATTGAAGAAGTAATTAGCAGTAAGATTAAAGACTTATTTGAAACTCTAGCCAATAGAATCCCTGATAACACGGAGCACTCTATATTGACAAAAATAAAGAATATATATTCGGGTCTAAGAACTCTCGTAGAAAATAGATCTCTAGAGGCTGAAACATAGAATAATTTTCTAAATGACATAGCTTTAAATTACTTGCATATAATAGTTGCTTCTTGGTGTGTAGGATATGATTGATAGAGTGGTCATTACTGGCGGTGCTGGTTTTATAGGTAGTCATATAGTTGATAAACTTGTCAATGAAGGTATTAATGAGATCAGGGTTATCGATAACTTAAGCAGTGGGAATCTGGAGAATCTGAAAAGCCATATCAATAAAGAATATTTTAAGTTCATAAAATACGATCTAAAAAAATACGGCGAAGACCTTATACGGGCTCTTAGAGACGCGGATATGGTTTTTCATTTTGCAGCGAATCCTGAAGTTAGGGTATCAAGTATTAATCCTAGAATCCATTTTGATGAAAATATACTTGCAACATTTAATGTATTAGAGGCATCTAGAATAGCTGATGTAGATATACATGTATTTGCAAGTTCCTCAACCGTATATGGTGAAGCGAATGTTATACCTACACCTGAGGACTATCATCCATTAGAACCCATATCAGTATATGGAGCAGCTAAACTAGCCTGCGAGATCCTTTATATAACATATAGTAAACTTTACGGATTTAAACCACTAATATTACGTTATGCGAATATAATAGGGCCACGCTCTAATCATGGAGTAATAATCGATTTTATAAAGAAGCTTAATAAGAATTCATCTAAATTAGAGATCTTGGGAGATGGTACGCAAAGAAAAAGCTACTTACATGTATATGATGCAGTAGATGCTACACTGTATACGTTAAAACATTTTCTATCCCATGGAAAAACCTATGAAATATACAACATAGGCAATGATGATTGGATAACTGTTAAAGAAATTGCAGATATAGTAGTAAGAGTCCTGGGCTTACAAAACGTTAAATATGAATATGTATTGACAACACCTGATGGACGTGGATGGCCTGGCGATGTAAAGTTCATGCTTCTTGATATATCTAAGCTTAAAAATATTGGTTGGAAGCCTTCAATGACCAGTTACGAAGCTGTTGAGGAAACAGCCAGATATATTGTAGAAAAAGGGATTATTTAATGAAAAACATATACCATTATATTAGCGGCTATGACAGCTATTAATGCAAGTATCAATGAATACTTAGTTAGAACACGTATTGCTTGGTCAATTCTATATCTTCCAAACGAAGATCTAATCACTGATACTATAGTTACGACGGCAATATACTTAATGATTAGTAATATTATACCAGGTATTGATAGATGATTGAATGGTAAAGGTCCGCCGAGAAACACATATGTAACAAACAATGCCGATATCGTAACATCAACATCGTGTAGTAGATTATATATAGCTAGTACTGGTCCGCTAAATTCTGTTGCAAACCCGGCTATAAGTTCTTGTTCAGCTTCTGGTATGTTGAATGGATTAAGCATAGCCTTAGCTTGTATAGATGCTATTACTGCTATTAATGCAATAATCATAAATGGTATATAATAGGGATTACTCCATAGACTTATTGCTTTAATTGATGTCGCATATATGGAGTATACAGGCTTGGCTTCAATCGATGCAAATGTTATTGGTACCAGTAACCCAGCAAAATATGCTGGCTCAGTAACTATTATGAATGTTAGCAATCTTGATACACCAAGGTGTGCAAATGGATTAGGTATAGAAAGAGCCATAACTATTATTGATATGGGCACCCATATCCCAAACAAGTAAATAAATATTAGGAAGTCATAGTCTCCAATAAACCTTACAGGCGATAATGGTAATAGGAATAAACATGCTATCATAGCACCTATTCCTATAACTCCAAAGGCCTTTGCAAGCCATGTCATTGAATACTTTTGCTTCATCTCCTCCTTAACACTTAATAGCTTCAGCAAATCGGCAAGAGGCTGTAAAAGACCTATAGGTCCAACATATGTTGGCCCCATTCTACTCTGCATATGTGCAACAGCTTTTCTAATATACCATTCAGTAAATAATGCTAAGGCTACAATGAATAATAACCCTGGAAATACTAATGCACTTAATAAAGTCAGTATGAATGGATATATCTCCGTCATCTTAAACACCCCCTATTATAAGGACTATTATAACTATCAATGATATGAGGAATAACAATGCCATCCACATAGCCATATAGTTTACCCAATCACTAAATCGTCCAGTATGCATTTTCTCCTTGAGAAAACAATATGCTTTAACAAAGTTTCTTTTAATAAAGCTCCAATATAGATTAGCCTCTGGCACTAATGGTCTAGACAGTATACTTGGATGCTCGCCACCAATATATGGCTCGATAGCGTCACCGCTCCTTGTAGGATATTTAGGCTCAATAGCTTTTACAATAATATATAATACCATCGCTATCAATGCCATAAGCCCAGATAATATTATTGTTAATTGTAATGGATCATATTCATAGATCATATCTGATCACCCGGGTATTAGTTTATAGAATGCATTAAAGAATGACTGTAAGTACTTACCTACGCCAGCTGGCATAAGTGAGTTATTAACTACTATGCTTAGTCTAGATGCAATCCAAGGTGATAGTATTCCCAGTAAAATACAAGCTACTATTAACAATATCATTAGGATATCAATACCCATGGTATTTAGACGCTTATATTCTCTTTCAATAGGGGCAAATACTATTGAGTACATAATCTTTACATATCCAAGAACGCTAATGGCAGATATAATGATAACCATTATGGCTGGAATTAATAGTTCAGCCGATATATAAGCCTGGTAAATTAGTAATTTACTGAAGAATCCACCGAATGGTATTAAACCCATTAGGTGAAAGGCTGCAGCAATAATAGCTATAGATGCTATTGGATATACTCTTCCAATACCGCTTAGTTTATTTAAGTCCCTAGTACCTGTTGTTGCTACCGCTACTCCTATCCCCATAAACATTAACAGTTTTCCTATTCCATGATTAATTATATGAAATAATAAGGCAACTAGTCCTAGTGAAATAATATCCTTTGGCATACCCGATAAACCAAGTGCCAATGCCATGTATAATAGACCTATATGGCTTATAGTACTGTATCCTAGAAGTCTATTAACATTATCTTGTGTAATCATTAATAGTGCGCCGACAATGCCAGAGAGTATACCTAATATCAATAACACAGTCATTATAATATCTCTAAATCCACAAGCAGCAATAACGCTGTTAACCCCGAATATAGTATATAAAAAGCGCACGACCATGTAGACACCAACAATTTCTACAGCACTAGAGAATGCAGCGGCTATTGGTATTGGTGAACCACTATATGCATCTGGTAGCCAGAAGTGATTAGGGAATAGTGCTGATTTAAATGTAAAAGCCCACAATGCCAGGACAAGCGCTATTAAACTCGCCGTAACAATATTTCCATACAAGCCATTACTCACAACAACTGCTTGAGCCCCTTTTGAAGCCTTAAACGCTAGATCGGCCATATTTAGTGTTCCATAGCTTCCATAGATAAAGACTAGTGATATAAAGTAACAAGTTGTTACTACAGCACCTAGTAATGCGTATTTTGCTGCAGCCTCTATGGATATAGGTCTATTTCTATAATATGCTACTAAAGCATATGCTGATATAGATAATACTTCAAGCATAACGAATAAGTTAAATACATCACCTGTATATACGCATCCTAATACTCCAGTCTCTAAACCAAGTAGTAACGTATAGTACCATACAACATCATCTATAACTCTTGAATACCATACACTAAATAATACTACGAAGAATAATGCAAAGGATGTATAAGCACCAATTAATGCATTAAAGGCATCAGCCTCATAAGCAATGCCTATTGGTGGAGGCCATCCACCATAGGCGTAAACTATGGGTTTACCACTAGTATATACATCGGCAAATACAAGGAATGAAAATATCATAGCAATGAATGATACTACTGATGCATAGACATTGTAAAAACCTTTTCTTTTAATGACTAAGCTTAGCAATGGAATCGTAAACGCTGATATGGCTAGGAAAGGCGTTATCACACCTAATACCTGTTCACCATAGTACTCCATATGCTCTCACCCTAGTCGAAGATTTTCTTTGCATATTTCTCAAACGTAGAGGATATGTGTCTATGTGTTTCTTCGGGTCTTACATCTTTGATATTAATCCAATGTACATACAAGATCTTTTTCTCGGGATTAACATCGACAACTACTGTACCAGGAGTGTTAGTTATAGAGTTAGCTATAGTAGTCATAGCATAGTCTGTTTCAACATAATAAGGTACACGTACAATACCTGGGTTTACAGGCATACGTGGATGCAATATTCTATACATGACATCGAGATGGGCTTTAACTTCTGCTACGAAGAAATAGTATATAGCATATGCTATTAAGTAGAAGAATCTCCAGACTTGTAATAGTTTAGATGGTTTTTCGACAACAATGTTTGCAACAAGTAACCCTACAACGATAGCAACTACTGCTCCAGTCAATAAGTCATAAGGTCTGACTGAACCGCTAAATACTATGTATGTTATAAATATTAGTATCATGGGTCCTATGGATCTAGCTAATCTACTCATGGCTATCCCCTCAACTTAGCTATTTCACGTACATCAGTTGTTTTATATAGACGATATGCTTGAAGTGTAAGGAATACAAGGAATAATGTAACTGCAAGGCCTATGACGATGGCTGTTAATACCAATGCTTGAGGCAATGGATCGACAGACATGGATGCAAATGTTGCTAGATCCTTCTCTGTAGGTTTTAAATTGGTTAGAACAGGTGGTTGTGGAGGCTGTGTAGCAGTTCTCCACCTTATATAACCTATTATTATGGCGAATGTGTTTGCTGTGTCACTGAATATTGTTAATGATATTATTTTCTTAATTAGACTAGGTTTATAGAATATACCATATAATGATATACCTAGATTTACAGCCATTGATAGTAGGAGTACAGTATAGAAGTATGTAATTGGGTCTATCAATACTCCTCACCCTCCTCCTTCAAATATTTAAATACATCCCTTTCAGGTATCGAGAGTAGAAGGAATACAATAGTAAAGCCAGCTGCTACGGCAAACATCTCGAATAAGTTGAAGAACCATAATGTACCGCTGATAACTTGTCCATTTAATAAAGCTGGTAACCCTACAGGGGCATCTGGTTTAGGCTGGTTCTGAAACACATATGCATTTGTACCGCTCATTAATCCTATGATTAATACTATGAATGCTGTTAACCCTATACCTATTAATCCAAAACTTCTAATAGATAGCATGACGTTCTTACTAACACCACGTGTTTCAAGATAATATTTCGAGAATATGACTAGAATAAGTAATGGTACTACAGCAGCTGTAGCACCACCTTGGAAGCCTCCGCCAGGAGTTAAATGTCCATGTAAGGCTATAGAGGCAGCTATAGCTAATATCATACCGACGGTTATTCTAGTAACCGTCTTTACGATCGGTGATAAACCATACTGGGAAATATCTTTCTCCGGCTTACTAGGCTTTATACCTCTAGCCAGTGCCACTGATCCTATAATTGCTAAGTAGAATACTACAGTCTCAAACAATGTATCAAGTCCACGGAAGTCCCATACAATAGAAGTCACTACTTCGGGAGAAAATACAGTAAACGTCTTATTAAATGGATTATAGGCTATTAATAGATACTGCCTTGCTAACTCACGTACATTTTCTGGAGGCAATATATAGCCTAACCCGCCTAGTGCTACGACTAGGGAGAATACAGCTATAAACAAGGTTATGACTATAGCACCTATTACACGGCTTACCATATCTAATCACGCTCCTCCTGCTCTGTTTTACGAATTAGGAATAGTATAATAGCAGGATACAAGCCTACAGCCACAGGTACATAAACAAGCACTATGTCTGGAGCCATCAATAGGAAGTATAAGAATGCATAGATAGTACTCTGAATAGCTGAATATAATACAGCTCTTACAAGGTTCTTTTCAGTAACAGCTAGATAAGTAGCTATAACCGATATGAGTCCCAGGAAACCCATAATACCTATTATCAGTATATCAGGTTCCATATATTTTCACCTCCCATCCTCCTCAAGGTGATCAACTACTTTTGGCTGTACAGGTGTTACTCTGGCATGATGAGTAGCTCTGGCAAGTGCATGTGATCCGGCTGGGGCCAATATGAGTATGAGAAAAGCTGTTACTATTGCTCCACCCGCTACGAACCAGCGATACATGCCTAAATAAGTACTTCCAATAGCCATTAAGGCCGCACCTATAAGGGGTACAAATGCACCGCCGATAGTACCAATTGTAGCAGCATGTAATCTTAAGTAGAAGTTAGGGAATCTCAACATACCGATAGCCCCTATTAAATCACATAATACGCCTATACCGACAAGGATTTCTCCAACATATACTACTATTAGACTTGCATCAACCATTCTTTATTCACCCATTTCTTTTGTCTCAAGGTATTTCGCCACGTATATGTCTAGAGCATAGATCCATAGTGCAAGGACTATAGCTGTGGGGATAAGTATAGGCGATCTGAAAAATATAGACAGTAGTACAAGAAAGGCAGCAAGATCATATGTCATAGCATCAATGGCTAATACTGTGTCTGATATCGACGGACCCTTTAAAGCCCTTATAATATAAAGTGTAAATGCAATCATATAGATCGGGATTATATACATTATATATGTAGTAATTTGTTCTTCAATCAATAATCTTCACCCCTTCTTTTCCGGGAGAGTTTTAAGGGTTATATCTCTTGAATTCAATTTAGTAGGGCTAGCTAAATGATAATCATCTGTTGTTATAAATGCCTTTACAGGACATACTGTTACACATCTATAGCAAAATACACATAATCCATAGTTTATGACCGGATACAATCCCCTTGGATTTTGTTTAGGCTTCTTGTCTTCTGGTAGCTTCTCCATTACAATAGCATCGGCAGGACACTCTATAGCACATAAACTACATCCAATACATTTAGATAGATCAGCATAGTGTTTACCTCTAAGGTCCTTTTCAACATCTGTAGATTCAAAAGGATATTGTATGGTTACTGGTTTACTAAAGAATCTTTGGAGAACTTCTTTTAATAGTGAAGGACCCGGCATTAAACTTCACCCTTTGCAAGTTGTTTTAATGAAATACTTTTCCTAGTACCTCTCTTAACATTGATCACTATTGCTCTTTCCATACATGCTATGCATGGATCATAGCTAGTTAATATAACTGGTACATCAGCAATACTATACCCTATATATGAGAATCCAGAGTTAATAATATTATTAAATGATGGGGTACGAATCTTAACTCTGTAAGGTACCTGCCTACCAACACTATTTATATAATACGTAAGTTCTCCACGTGGAGCTTCAACGCGAGCGAATGATTCGCCGGCAGGGAATCTCCTTGGAAGTCTTCTCTCATCAGGAACTGCAGGACCATCACTAGGCAGATGTTCTAGTACATATCTACACATATTGATAGACTCTATTGTTTCCTCCCAACGAACCATCATACGAGCCCATGAATCCATTTCCTTCCTAACAATAACATTAAATGGTATTTCGTCATAGGCATCATATTTATCACCCATACGTACATCAATCTTTATATTTGAACCACGTGCTATTGGACCTAGAAGTCCATATTTTGTTATCTGAGAGGGCTTGATCACTCCAACGCTCATAAGTCTCTTAGTTATAGTATCATCGGTCTCAAATATCTTAATATACCTCTTAATATCTCCCTCAATAATATTTATAATATTTAATAATCTATCCTTCTTGACACTATCAATATCTCTTCTAACACCACCAACCATCATATAGTCTGCAAGAACTCTGTTACCAGTTAGAATTTCCTTAGCTTTCATGATTTTTTCACGGTCTCTCATAATATACATGAACAGTGTATCGAAGCCAAGTATTTCAGCCATTATAGCATTGATTATCAAGTGGCTATGAATCCTCTCAAGCTCCATAGCAAGTACTCTTAAATATTTAGCTCTCTTAGGAGGATCTATATCCATTAGATACTCTACCGCACGTACATAACAATTTGCGTGTACAGTATTACATATACCACATACACGTCCGCAAATGAATATATTACGATAGAAACTATTTCTTTCACATAGCTTTTCAATACCACGATGATTATAGCCTGTATTAATATCTACTTTAACAACTTCTTCTCCATCAGCATATACCTTAAGCATTAATGGTTCATGTAATGCTGGATGTTGTGGTCCTATTGGTATCTCTAGTGTAACTGGTATTTCAACAACTTTTGTAACAGCCATGATCTCACACCTTTGCATCCTTTCTAAGCGGATAAATACCTTTTTCATAAATATCTGGTGATACAAAGAATCCTCTCTTAAGATACGGATTTCCTTCAAATAATATGCCTAGAAGATCATATGTTTCACATTCACCTGATAACGCAGCAGGCAATATATCTACAACACTTGGTACACGTGGGTCGTCTCTTGGAAGCCATGTCCTAAGTATATATACCTCCTTATCCGGGTGTGTAATTACATAGTAATCTAAACTGATCTTATTCTTATCGGGATGATCTGTACCAACTATAACCGCTAAATAGAAACCAGTATCACCAAGATTCCCAAGGAGTAACTCAAAAGCCTTCCTAATATTCTCCTTATCAATTTCAAGTACAATTCTATTAGGCTTTATA
>CAZITZ010000019.1:0-1680 GCA_964542295.1 uncultured Desulfurococcaceae archaeon | reverse complement strand
GCTAGTTTAACACCAAATCTCTCTGGATCATAGTGCGGTGCTATTGCTGCTAATACCTCTATATCGCATCCATTGCATCCCCCAGTATTGAAGTGTGCTATCCATGGCGAATAGCCTATTAACTTCTCTCTTCCCACTAGTCAGCACCATAACCGCGTTATCAAGGTTCATGTCTATTATTCCATAGGATGTTAATAAAAACCTTAATATAGGTTAGCCTAACCTAGTAACTGGATTCGTGTAGTATCCATAGCTCATTACAAGGGATCCTGTTACAGCGTCACTAAATAGATCTAATAACCTGAAACTAAATAAGCCGAGTAATAAACATACAATGCCCATTAATAATAGAAATACTTCAATACCAATATTTGCTTCATACTTATATTCTCTAGTAGGCATCCTTAATATTATTAAATAGATCATTTTAATATATCCAATAAGGCTTATTGCTGAAACCAATACTATTGATATTGCAGATACTACTAGTCCAGCCCCTATATGAGCTTGGAATAGTAATAATTTGCTGAAGAATCCTCCGAATGGTATAAAGCCCATTAAATGAAGAATGCCAAGTACAAAAGCTAATGACGTTATCGGATATATTCTACCAACACCAACCATATGTTCAAGATCCCTTGTTTTAGCTGATGAAATATATATACCTGAGGCCATGAACAATAGTGCTTTTCCAATACCATGGTTTATAATGTGATAAAGTGTAGCAAGAAGTCCTAAGACAATGATTTCTTTAGGCAAGTTAGTAAATCCTATTGATAATCCTATATAGATCAGTCCAATATGGCTTATAGTACTATAAGCAAGTAACCTCTTGATATCTTTTTGTATAATCATTAATAGAGCTCCAATAATTCCTGATAGAATGCCTAGGATCAAGAGTATTGTAAATACAGCATCCCTATATCCTATTATAGACAATATACTTGATGAACCAAACAATGAATATAGAAAACGTATAACAGCATACACACCAATATTAACTACAAGACCAGATAGTGCTGCTGAAACAGGCGTGGGAGCTTCTGGATGTGCATCTGGTAGCCAGAAGTGATTGGGGAATAGTGCTGATTTAAATGTAAAAGCCCATAGTGCGAGTCCTATGGCTACAGCGCTAGCAACAGCTATATTACCATAAACATTGCCTCCAGTCAATATTCCTTCTTCAACATGTGATCTAATTGCTAGATCGGCCATGTTTAGTGTTCCATAGCTTCCATAGATAAAGACTAGTGATAGGAAGTAGAACGTTGTAGCTATTGCCCCTATCATAGCATACTTTATAGCAGCCTCTATGGCTTGAGGCTTACTCCTGTAATATGCTACAAGAGCATATGCTGATATAGACAATACCTCTATCATTACAAATAGATTAAATACATCACCAGTATATAGGCATCCAAGAAGACCTGTCTCAAGACCAAGTAATAATGTATAGTACCATACATAGTTATCCATGTGCTTAGTGTACCATATACTGTAGATTATTATGAGCCACATAGTAGTTGCTGTAAATAATCCTAGAATACCATTAAATGGATCAACTTCATAAGCTATACCTAGTGGTGGAGGCCATCCACCAAATCTATACATGATTGGTTTATCAAGATATAGTACAGTTTTCAGTATATTATAGGTAAAATAGAGGGCTATAGATCCTAT
>CAZITZ010000018.1:0-15576 GCA_964542295.1 uncultured Desulfurococcaceae archaeon | reverse complement strand
GGTCTCTCGTTATAGTATAGCCATTGGGTAGCCTAACCCATCTATAGTTAATGAAAATCAGTTTTCCACCTAGAGGGGATGTTTTGGATGTTCCTCTAGGATTAACATAAACTACGTTTAACCCCTCTATCAATGCCTTGTAGTGGATATATGCTTATATTCTACGGTAAACCCATAGCGATAACTTCTTGTTAAACAATTTTGAGCTATTAGCTTTGTTCTTGAGTTTGATTAAGTCCTCTAGAACTATCAGAGCATCATATTCTCTAGCTATCCCTACTATCCCCCTAGATATGTAGTGGCATGAATCAATAAGGATATTCCTTGCTCTCCTACCATGCTTCCTTATAGCCTCCCTTATTCCCTTGACGTATCTCCACTTCCTAGGGTATTTACTCATTATCTTCTCGGAAATAATTCTATGTGCTAGTGCTCTCTTCAGCCCGTTGAATGGTAGAGTACCCATCGTTATGAGCCTACCATTCATATCAACTATAGCATAAGTTATGTTGTTGAAGTTAATGTCTACACCCATGATAGCCCTTGTTTTCCTTAATACCACTTCCTTCTGGAAGGTAAAGTAAACCCATATCGTGTTATCCCTATAGCCTACTAGTATCTCCTTTAGTTCCCATGAATCATTAAAGTACCTACCTAGGTAGTCATACCATATTAGCTCTAATTCAATCCATTCATTATTGAGAACTGCTATTCTTAGTATCTTATTGTTTATGTCTAGTTTGTAGTCTTGGTAGTCTAGTCTTGCTGTTAGCTTCCGTAGTACTGGTTTTCTTCCCTTATTCTTCTTTACAGCCTTTACTATTTCCCGTGCTCTCCTCTCAATCTTGTGGCAATGGTGTGCACGGAAACCATGCTTCCTCAACATATTGTAGAATCTATGGTGTAGCCCCTTCATAGAGGGTATTCTCTTATCAAGCCATATCTCATCTATAACGTATTGTGTCCAGTCACGGTATGCTCTGAGAAACTGAATGAGTTTATAGAGGGAGCTGGGATTGGGGGCGACTGCCTTAACTTTTGCAGTCGCTAAGACCCTCATCCCCAGCTCCCAAGTAGTAGTTTTCTGTGAACAGTTTTATAATTTTTTGTATACAACTATTATTATGGTGTGAGTATGAGTGTAGTCTACAATTTTGAGGCAAAGATAATCAAGTTTGCTGGAAACCGCTACATAATCTACCCACCTAAGAAATACCAAGAAAAACTAAAACAATTTCATGGAAGAAAAGTAAAAGTTATTGTAATAGTAGAGCCAGAATAACATCAAGTAGCTCTAGTAGCCCAAGAAACCAGAATATCCTTACTCATTGAATAGTCTTTATTTCCACTTCAATAATATTAAAGAATTTATCTAATTCGGGCCTCTTTTTTGGAAGAATCTCTATTTTGTCATCAAAGACAATAATGATAACTTCATCTCCCCCATTTGTCCCTCCATTCCTTGGGTAATACAATCCTACCCTGCCTATCAATTTTCTTAACTACTAGACTATACATATAACCACCACTAACTAAATAGGGAAACCACTCATTTAATACTAGTGGTATTGTTAAGTACTTAATGGTAAAGCAATAAATTCATCATCCATTGGCTTCAGGATATAGACTATTCGCTTATTTGGATATCTGAAAATTTTGGAATTATGGAAACTTTTAAATAATGCATGATGTTAGGTTATTTCCTGGAAGGAAGCCATCACGGGCTTCTTGCCCGATGACGGCTAATAGCCCGTAAGACCGCCCAAGTGGTGGCGGTCGATGTAGCTCCCGATGAGCTACCGAACCAGATGAGATGGTTGAGGGAGAAGCCCGTGCTTATTCCCATAATTTCCAAAATACCCAAAATATAAAGCACGGGCAACCACTAGCTATAAATAAGCGCCTATACCTTATACTCTCCAAAGTACTATTACTCAACATAATATATACTAAGATAATAGTATAGCTATTTCACGTGGTAATGACAATTTTTACTCTATTTTTGTTAGATCTTTTCCAGTACTATCCATTTTGAATAAAACGCTATAATAATTACCCCTAATAGATCACCGTACGTTGGTGTCCATATAATTGGAGCTCCTTTCTGCACTAGTTCTACTACATCTTTAGACCAGGGGTGGAAATATGGATAGATGGCTAGGCTGCCGAAGGTATAATATATCGGGGCGTTAACCATGATTGATATGAGTAGGGCTAGGATGAACCACGGTATTGTAAAGTACATTATTAACGTTGATAATCTAATGTGTCTAACACTCAGTATTTTTCTCAGCAATAAATAGGGAGAGACAAGGTATTCTAAGGTAAGACCACCTAGAAATGCAGACAATGAAATTAAAGATCTAATGACTAGTGAATTAGTTGATGAAATAAACAATAGTACGTGTACGATTATGAAAATAAGATAGAGTATAAAGTATAGTTTAAGCTTAGAAAGACAGTCTATTAAGAACCTAGTAAGAGAATAACCATATCTACTACAATATTTTTCAGCAACAGAAAACGAGGCTATATAGACTAGCTTGATATACGCATATAGAGAGCTAATGATCAAACCCGTGCCTATCACAAAGAACATGTACTCTCTCGAATAGCAGTAATAAGGAAAAAGATTTGATAAGGCTAGTGATAAAATGAGGAAAAATATTGTTAACTTAATAGAGATACTCATATGATCACCCTACTTTGTAATGGGTGCATAGAATACATAGCTCCTATACGATCCATCCTCTAGAACTAGATTGACTTCAACTCTAATTTCCTTCCCATTGGATCCCGTAAATAAGCCTACATACTCGATCTTTATAACTCCGTTAAAGTCGTTAGAGTTAAAGAGGCCACGTACCCAATGAATAGTTATAACCCTATTCTCTCTATCAATATCTACACTAACATCATTTGTCGACTCTGTAGCAATATAGTTTATAGTCCATGCAAACCCGGCATAAGCCGTTGAAGCTATTTTGCCATAGGGTATAAATGATAACGCTATTGCAAGAGGTAGAGGTATCTCTGGTAACTCTGGTATATCCCCACTAAGCTTAAAGCCGTGTGGAGAAGCAATTGTCTCATTAAGATTAACTCCTTCAGGGAAGAAAATATATATAGTAGCCTCATCAACAAGTGGTTCTTTGAGAACTTCAGTAGAAGTACCAGTATCGATAATACCTGTGACTCCACCATGCATAATGATTAATCGATAATGTGCAACTTCGGGTAGTTCATCAAACTCGTCTAATCCCAAGGTATACTCTAGGCCCTTAACATACACTATACCTCCAGATTCACTAGAATGTACAGCGAATAAGCGAGATACAGCATACCACTTATTATTCTCCTCACCCCATATATCATCACTATCTTCTCTTGTCGAAGTTATTAATACACATGGAAATTCCAGAGTCCCGTCAATACTACTTAACATATACGTAATCCTATACCATAGCTTTGCAGGCTCTACAATACTAATACCTATTCTAACCTCTCCATCACTTATATAATCATTACTTAATGAAGTAACCGTGATCGTTATGGGTATACTCTCGTATCTCTCTGATAACAAGGCTAGATCCTTTACCATAATACTTAAGATACACTGTTTAGTTGATTGATAATAAAATGTAATAGTCTCTTCTTCTATTCCGCCAAAGTTGATCGTAACATTTAGCGGATAATGATTCTGATCAGCCTCAATAATAGATACATATAGCGATATATTAATGCTACTATATGGCTTTATAAGAGAAACTCCCTGGATAGGCGGAATATATACTATCTTCTTATCTATGGAGCCACCAGAAGGTATCCAGAACCTAAATTCCGACTGAACCCCTCCATTCTCTTCTGGTAAGTCATTGAATAGATATAGTGAAGATTCTCTAACTCTGTTATCGCTATCGTAGTATTCATAAAACCACGTAATATAGACAGATGGATGTATACGGAATTTCCAAACCTCATTACTGCCACTGGGAATATCGATCATGCTTATATTTAAATACATGTACTTACACGTACTCCCATAAGGTGTTGGTGTATAGCTTATAGTTACGATATTGACCTGATCAGATACAATGTATCTAGTGGTCGTGTAGGAATAACCATAATCATCATTATATAATTTGATCTCTAATGTTCTAACAACTGGTTCCTCAGACAGCGTCTCTATAGGTATAGGGTATTCAGGTTCGTCAGATTCATTTGATTCTAAGCCAATAACTATTGTTAGTCTTAATGTCCTCCATTTTAAGGACGACTGTATACTAGGGTCTATAATGTATAGTTTAATAAGATGGCTTTCCGCTTCCCTCTTAATTGTATAGTCTTTTTTCATCATGATCGATGTAGGCTGAGGCCTTATCTCAATAAGGTTTATATATGGAGGACCAGAACCTCCACCATCAGGTACTGGAGGCTCCCATTCAATTATAAGGTCTATGTCTTTACCTATTTTAACTGGTTTCTCTAAGATTGTATATAATGTATTCACTATATACTTACTATCATAACCAGCTTTCTTCATATACTCTATTAACATTGGTGGTTCTGAAGACTCAAATGTCTCAAATATACTTGTATGATCATAGCTATTGAGTAGTTGGAAGCCTTCTAAACCCCATCTAACATATCCTTTTATAAATAAAAAGATACTAGCTATCTCCATACTATGCATCTTATCCACTATCTTTAGGATACGGCATTCAGAAGCTCTTGCAAACTCAGGTACTACTTTCCTAGGATCAACGTATACAGGGTATTTTGATGGGAGTTTTATCTCTATTGTTGTATTTTCACTTATTCTTTCTGGTAAAGAATATATTGTTGTAACGTTAGTCCAGATAACTTTATCATATATTCTCATCGGTAGTGGATGCCAATAGGCTCCATCATAATATGCAAATATTATATCCTCTGGCTCAAGACCTATAATATCCGGTATATCAGAGCCCTTAAACGCCAATACTCTCCCACTATAGTATAAAGAATACCTTACCATTGGATCGCTTATGTTGAGATTAAACTTTTCTATGATATTATTTATTATTTTATCGACATCTATTTCTATACTTTGTATACTATCTCTTGTCTTTTGGATCGTACTTGTTTCTATAATTGTAGTATAAAGCAAACTGAGAGCTATTATTAAGACAAGTGTTATTGATAATGGAATAGACCAAATACCTTTCAATAAAAAAATCACCAATCTTTTTTAGAATACGGCGATCTCTTATAAGGATTTCCCTTAAGATCTATACAGTGATCTTGGAGAAAAAGTTTAAAAACAATTTTAGGTAGCCGTATTAACAATTAATAAAGAGCTTTTCTTATGAAACATATTGCTTCTAGAATATTCGTTTTTCCAGACCCGTTGGCATCTATTAGTACATTAGCTCCCTTTTTAAGCCTTAAGTGTATATTGTGTATGCTTTTAAAGTTTTTAATGATTATCTCATTAATAGTTCCTTCAACATCTACCACATCATTAATGAACCTATAATACCATGTCCTATCAACCCTAGTTAAATCTTGATATTATATACAATATTATTATAGGTGCCTATTATATTGGTGTAGATAGTACTATGTTATTTGGAGGTATGTGTTTAGCTGAGAAGGTATGTATTATGTCCTCGGGCTATGATCCATTAGAAGTTACTGAAAGAGTTTATGCTAGAGTTTCACGGGTTAGGGATGGTATTGAGGAGAGGCTCTATTTTAGGTTCCGTAAGGATAGATGGTATGGAGGTATAGCTTCTGCTGATGTTATTGGCTGTAATCTTTCCTGTCGTTTTTGCTGGGGATGGTATTTCCGCGATGATCTGAGGAGGGGTAAATGGTATGATCCGTATAGGGTAGCTGAGAAACTCATCTATATGGCTGATAGGTATAGGCTTAAATACATCCGTTTAACGGGTGCAGAGCCAACTATTACTAGGAGGCATCTGGTAAGCGTTATAGAGTATGTGACTGACCATGGATACCATTTTATCCTTGAGACGAACGGTATACTCATAGGTGCTTATCCAGACTATGCAGAAGAACTATCTAAGTACTCCCGGCTAATTATCCGGGTATCGTTTAAGGGAGTAACACCGGATGAGTTCCACTACTTAACTGGTGCAAGAAGAGACGCATGGTATCTGCAGCTTAAGGCTTTAGAGAATCTATTAGAGCATGGCTTGAAGCCAGGTGATCAAGTATATCCGGCTGCTATGATTGGCTGGAGCAGTGATGAGGATATAGAGTGGTTTCTAGAGAAACTTAGAACTATTCATCCTGCTTTGACTGAAGTTGATTGGGAGTATGTGATTCTTTATCGGCATGTTGTGAAGCTTCTTCGGAAGACTGGTCTTTGGCCTCCTCGGAGATACGTTTATCCTGGGAAGATACCCGAAGAGATGATCTAGATTTAATCTTTCTAGTATACATTCTAGGGAAAATTGATATAATTATAATTATTGCTAGTAATCCTAGTGCTGGTGCTAGTAATAAATAGGGATCTGGTCTCTGTAATTCTATGAATCCAAGCTTCATATAGGTAACTGTTGCATTATATCCGGTAGGATCATATATTAGTAGGAGATTTCCTTCCTCAACATTATTTGGCAAATGAATATATCCAGTATATTCTCTGGTTATATTTGCCAAAGATCTTAATTTAAGATCTCCTGACACAATATATGATACTGCTACAACTAATACTGTCTTATCCGACTCTATATGGATTAGTGTTCTATCCTTTACACGGTCTATATTATATACTAGAACAGTGCCATTATATTGTCTTCCACCAATACTTAATGTTACATTTAATTTTATGGGTTTAGAAAGCTTGAATCTTATAGGTTCTTCAATAGTGTCTTGTGTCACAAGTGTAGATGGTGTTTCATTGAAGTTTATATACAATAATGATGAACCGAGAACTATTAGAATAATAACTAGGAATAATATATTATATACGATCTTCATCATACCTAGGCGGAGTTTAGAGAACTTGATATATCCAGTAATATATGTGATTATAGAGAGTATTGAGATTATTATAAGGTATATATCAACGCCCCTTGAATAGATCATGGCATATGAAGTATGGGATCTAGCCAAGCTTATAGATGTTGTTATACCATTTAATATAATTATTGATGATGCCTCATATTGATTACTTTTAAGATCATATATGGCAACAATATTTTCAAGTTTAAATGGGAGGACTATCGTCTGGCTTTTATCTAGTGGATAGAGATGAATATATTCTGTTGTATAGCCCATATAGATTAAATATCCAGAGAAGAAGATTATTACGACAATTCCAATTATCATTATTACAAGATTAAGTATTCTTGGATCACGGAGACTAATGGATTCTGAACACATTATATTATACACCAGAAATAGTTTAACGTAGAGTTTAAACTAATAATTTTACCTATAATGGTCTTAATTAGTTGATAAAACTAGTGATATAGCAACTATTGATGCTAACTTTTGTATTTTAGTACTTGCGTCATCAGCTCCCCAAATTATATCCTTTATTACTGGATAATTGCTCCAGTCAATCCATGATCCATGTAGGTTTTCAAGAAGTAAGACTGTATGTATACTCAGAGTATCAGCAAGTGTCTCTAATATTATTTCATCGTCTCCTGCTAATGCTTTATTCTTAAATATTATAGTTTCTATAAGGATTCTTTCAAACAGGTGCTCCGTAATATCTGGTATTATCTCCCATAATCTTCTCTTAACAATTTTACATAGTTCATCAGATAGTCCATTAATATAAGGAATTGGCGATAATTTTTCAAGCCATTTATCAATTAATCCTTTAATAACGTACTTTATCCTTTCCTTTTCCTGTCCATCATTGACTATATCATAATACGCGGACGTTATTGATAATAATCCTGCTACAGCATATAGAAGATCTTTTGTTTCTTGATAGGAGATTATAGTCTGACTAGACTCTATGGTCTCAGCCATATCTACAAACACCAGAATAATAGTTGTGATTTAGATACCCTTAAAGACCCTAGGATACATGGTATGGGTAGGTTCTAATATAGGATGACAAGTACTCCAAGAGCAGACAATATTATTAGTAAAGAGGCAATAATGTTACCTAATGCTATGGATATTATTGATTTAACTCTATCGAGTCCTAAGAGATAAGCTATTAGACTTCCTGTCCAGACACCGGTTAAGGGTAGTGGTATGGCTACGTAGAGGAGTAATGCAATATATATATACTGGCTTTTCCTAATTCTTTCAGCTCTATTTCTTACCCTTTCAATGCTCCATGCGTACAGTCTTTTTAAGAAGTATATTTTATTAATAATTTTCCTCTCAGCCCAATTTAGGGAGTATATTATTGGAACTGAAGGCAGGGTACTGAATATATATGATAATGCAAATACTACTAATGGATTAAATCCATAGATGAGTCCATATGGGATAGCTATTCTTGCTTCTAAACCGGGTGCTAAAGCAAGTAATATTAATACTAGCATATACATAGTCTCCAAATGTATCACCGGGTATCTCTGGAGTGTGATATTCTAATGACTAGTATTAACGATTTACTTAACCTTATTAAAGATAATTATCCTTTAGCTGAAGTATACTCATTACTTACTAGAATAAGTATTCATCATAGAATGCAGGGATCAACTGGTATATGGAATGCAGTAAATGAGGTAAAGGAATTTCTAGAGAATAATGGTCTTGAAACTAAGATTTATACTGTCATGAATGGAGAGAAGCTGGGCCTTGCAACTGCACCTATTGGATGGGATCTGAAGTTTGGTGAAGTAGTTGTAAGAGAAGATGAGAAAATTATTGCTAAATATAAAACTATTGAGCATCCAACACTAGTAGCTGCTCATAGCCCTGGGGGAAGCGATTCAGGTAAAATCGTTTTAGGAGGTTTAGATAAGCTTGATGGCTTAGATGGAGATGTTCTATTAACTAGTGATAGTCCTTATTTAGTTTATAATAAAGCAGTAGAGAAGGGATTTAAGGCTATTATCTGGTATAGTCCTTCAAGAAATCCACTGGGTGTACCGTATACTGGCTTATTCTTTGCACCTGAAGATTGGAAGAAGGCATCAATTCCAGTTATTACATTACCATATAAAATAGTGTCTAAAATCATAACCAAAACTATAGGAAGATCTAGATTAAGCATTGAATGGAATATAAGTGTAGATCGCCATGAAAAAGGTCTTCCCGTACTAGAGACATGTCTTGGTGATGGAGAATATATTGTTACAGGGATAGCCCATATATGTCATCCAAAGCCGGGAGCACATGATAATGCAAGTGGTTCAGCGACTCTAGCAGGTAATGCGGTCGCGCTAGCAAGGATCTTTAATAAGATTGATGCTAATACTAGGCTCTGTTTATATTGGGTTCCAGAATATACTGGAACTATAGCGTTATTTAAGAATGGGCTATTATCTACTGAGAAGGTTGTGGGAGTACTTAACCTTGATATGGTTGGATCTAAACAAGATATAACTGGTTCATCCCTTCATATTATAAGGAGTATGGTTGAATACATGGGTGCACTGACTCCCTTAACAAAACTAGCTGTAGAATATGTCTATATGTCTTCTAGAACATTTCATGGACAGCCCGCTATCGGTAATATAAGGTTTGATGAAACACCGTATGGTAATGGAAGTGATCATGATGTATTCCTAGTAAATAATATTGAAGGTGTAATGCTCAATGAATGGCCTAGTCTAAATTATCATACAGATCTTGATACTCCAGATACTATTGGATATAGGGAGATTTACATGATCGGTTTAGCCTCGTCCTTAGCTCTCTCCCTATCATTAAATCCATCGATTACTAAAGGATTATCTGACTATGTTAAAAATTACTTTGGTAATCTAATAACATGGTATGCTATGGAGGCTGTCAAGAGAGGATTTGATAGATCCTTTGTTGAATCAAGGATATCCAGGCTCCTAGGTAGTTCTTTGAAAAAAGCTATTATCTGGATTGAGAATAAAGGCCTTCTATACATAGAAAGGCCTTGTTGCACTGATTATCCTAGGTATATTGGTGTTTCTCACATATCTATTAGGACATATAGTAAGGAACGAGATCTAGAGATCTATAGACTTGTACAGAAGTACAAACAATTATCAATGCTTATTTCTACGTATTATCCGGCTTACTTAAATGGTTTGCATGGAATTAATGATATAATTGAGTTCTTTGTTGCAGAAGAACTTATTGATATAAGTAAATTTAGATGTTACGGTGCTGAAGGTATTGCATGCTTAGAGAAAGTATTAGGCACGGTTAATGAGTGGCTTATGGAGAAAGGCTTGATTAAAAAATAGTTTTTATTAAAATATATTCTATCCTCCAGTCAATATTATTGAAGATGATATTACTGCTCCATATAATATTTCTCCTTTAATCAAGTATCCTCCTGTCGTGTTGTAATAGTAGAATCCACTTGCATGCCATGGATACTCCCAAGTTATTAGTGCTGTATCTATCTCGGCTGGTAAGGACTCTGTTTCTACATAGTATGATACAGTTAACTCTGTACCTACAATACTGTATCCTAGGTAGTAGCCGTAGTCATAATGTACTAAGTATACTCCATAGTAATTACCGCCGTAGACACCATATATTCCTAGAGGTGCAAGAGTGTATTCGCCGCCGTATACTGTATAGCTTACATTAGAGAATACATATACTGCTGCGTATAGGAATGGAGCATATGCTGCAGCTTCATAGGTCGTTGTAACTAAGACGGCATTACTGTTATCTGGCATATAACTTGTTGTAGACATGCTGCGTACGACGACGAGCCTTATTCCAACGGGATCATGTATCTTCCAGCCACTATAACTGCCATAAGTTATGAAGATTCTGTAAAGGCCTGGCTGGAAAGCAGGTTTGTTGTAGAATATGTAGTCCCAGTATTCATAGATGTAATAGTCAGTTGGTATGACTCTATAGTAGTACCATAGTACAAAGTCTCTTAATGGCAGGCTCCATTTAACTGGTATGTAGAGTCTTAATCTGCCATGGTACTGGTCGGTTAATGATGGGTTATAGACGTGTCCGAGATTAGGTCCTAGCTTAAAGGCTGCAAAACTCTGATCACGTCCATCAGGTAGGTAGGCTCCTCCCGGAGGTACAACAAGCACTTCTAACGAAGATGCATAGCCTGTACTCCATCTTGAAATCATATATACTCCTGCAATACTTGGGTCAGTGACTACTACTGGTATCATTCTCCAATCTAAGCTCTCTGTATATACACCATAGAATGGGTCGGCAAGACCCATTGGTGTAAATGGATCATAGCTCCTACTAGACTTTCTTGCTCCAAGGAATACGCTTGATTTGTCATCAAGTACTAATGGGACAACTACTGATACTGGCAATACGATCTTCTTATCTGGCGTATAGACAATTATCTTAAAGTCATATACACCTGGTGTAAAGTCTTCTGGAATGCTAATAGTAGCTGGTACAGTAGCTGTACCATTTACGAACAATGATGTAGTATTAAATGTTATAAGGCTACATGGTACTTTCTTATACATTCTGGCAACAACTTTAGCGGTAACGGGTGTTACTCCAGTGATATAAGGTCTGAGTCTGATAAGTAGGTCCCCTTTAACTCTCTCTTGTACATTGCCAACAGTTATGTATGCTTCTGTTGATATTCTTGCCTCCGTATTCATTCTATACATCATTCCATCAACATAGTCAAATACGTCAACACGTATCATTTGATCCATTGTATTAGGCAATTGTCTAAACTGTGGGAATGGATATGTAAGGTTCTGATATGCTACATAAATCTCTATAAAGTCAGCATCTCTAAATAGCCATCTAGGTATGAATAGATATTCTGAATGGTTAAAGTCATAGACTCCATCGAATAATGTAATCTCCTTAATCTTTACAAAGGTCTCAGTAGTTATCTCTACATCACCGTATCCTTCTAAGACTATGTTGAATGTTGAAGATTCGCCGGGAGCAATAATGTCGTAATGCGCTGTATCTGCAAGCATTGATGCAATTGCATATGCGAGTCCTCCATAATAATTATAGTAGTTCTCTAAATAGGCATTGAATATTCCTTCTCTAATATATGCAATAAATCCGTCTTCAAGTATAGTCTTAACCATCTTGTAGGCATTTATACGTCCACTACCCTGTTGTAGACCTGGATAACCAACATCTTCTGCAGCACTCTTAGCAAGGACTTTAAGCTCTATCGGTGTCGGCGTTCTATTGTATTTCATTCTAAATGCCTGGATAGCTAGAGCAAGTGACCCGCTTGTAAACGGTGTAGCTTCACTAGTACCGCCGAATAAGTCAAGTCCAAATACCAATCCATACCATGAATACCCATATACTCCATATCCACGTCCATCATTAACTCTAATGCCTGCCCATTCATATGCACCAATAGCTAGTACATCAGGCTTTGGATAACCTAGTGCATTAGGTCCACGGCTACTAAATGGTATAATATCGTTAGCGTATCCTGGTGGGTAGCCAAAGATCTGGTAGTATTCGAATAATGTTGAAGCACCAACCTCTATAATTAATAGATCAGCTCCGGGTGATGTGATAGTACTGTATCCTGGTCCATCGTTACCCGCTGCAAATACTACGGTGACGTTGTTACCCTGTAATAGGTTAAATACAATCATCATATCAAACATTGATGACCAGTAGTCACTGCCAGGGAATTGATGAGCCCATCTAGCTAAGTTAACATATGACCAGCTATTACTCAATATATCGGCTCTATGAACTGCTGAAGGTACAGGATATAATGCTTGTTCTTCAGGGACATATACCCAGTCCCAACCAGATAACCAGAACTCAACAGGCCATAGACTTCCAACCCACCATCCAGCACCGCCAGCTATCTTAGCACCTGGAGCTATACCATATAGTCTCTGAGTAGCATTTTCTCCACCATATACATGATATTCTAGATTACCACGTGCACCAATAACCGTTGCAACAGATGTACCGTGTCCATAAAAGTCTGAGAATACGACAAAATACTCTCCTTCTGCATCAAGTCCTGGATAAACACCAGGATCTCCTGGATAAATCTCCATAGTAGTCCAGTTAACAGTACATCTAGCTAAGCCAAATGTATCTAGATAATATCCACTTATTATGCCTAGGCTAAAGTCTGCTAAACTATCATTATCAAAGTCTCTAGCTATTATCTCATTCCCTATAGTAAACATTGGTTCGTCGGCAAAGCTATAGTCGAGCCATGCTGGATCAGGCTCTCTCCATAATATGACTCCTAAAGTCACGTTTTCAAGGTATCTCATAAGCTCTGATAATTCATAGAATCCGGTTGATAGATCAAATATTACAGTATCATAAACTCTGGGTACCTGTGTATCAACCATTATAACTGGGACACGTATTGCTATAATGTATCCAGTAGTCCAGTCAATATAGATTGTCTCTGATATACCGATCTTGTAGTAGCCGCTCTGACTAGTTATATTACCAACATACCAGTCGCGATCAATTGTTGTATAGAATATTATTGGGAATCCAAATATGCCAGAATATAGTGTACTATAGAATACTACAGTAGCATTAGTTGTATTGAGATAGCCAGTCTCATTTCTAACAGCAATAGTTTTCATAAGAACTATTTGTTCATCCATAATCATTGTTAATGGAGCTCCGGATTCATCACGTGCCAATGCATCGTATCCTAGTTCTGGGTTAGAGAAATCAACACCTGTATCTATTACACCAACAATTACTCCTTCACCAGTTATACCAAATTCCTCCCATGTATCAATGCCTCCTAATACTTTAACACCAGCTAAATACTGATCTCCTCCATTATTTGGAGCCGATGCTAGTGCCATATCATCATTCATAGCCTTAATCTTCTCTGTTTCAGGCTTCAATATATCAATAAGTCTTGGAGATGGAAGAATTGACGTTATACCAGGGTTTTTAGCCAATTGAATAACCTGGTCTTTAGTGGCTTGTACATAAGCTACAAAAGCACCATTAGGCATTGGAATAACGTATCTTACCTTATCAACTATGCTTTTAACATAGTCTAGAGAATCTAATTGACCAGTTACTATAACTGGCTTAGAACCTTCATACATAGGTATCATAACGGCATTATCAAATCCTGCTACAGCAAATTTATAGTCTGTTTTTTCATCAAATGATTCAAGTAACTCCTTTGGTATTTTAGATTCCCAATTCTGATCAATTGTAACATGGTTTGTATAGTTATTATTTATTGCATATGAAGCTGTCACTGCTGGTGCAACCATAGATAATACGAGTATAGCAAGTATAGTACAGATTATGAAATAGTTTTTAATAGACAACCAAGACACCCTCCAACTATACAATTCCTTATCTACTAGTAATGATTATGAAGAAGAGATATAAAACTAATACGCTTGGTGCAACACTATACCCATTATAGTACACAATAAAAAGGTCTCTTCAATATTCAGGAATAAGTGTGGGAATAAATACATTACAACGTTATAATATATCTTAGGATTTTATCAATAACCTTATCTGGTGATGGAGAATTTAATGGTATACCTGAAGCCTTTGGATGGCCTCCTCCACCAAATCTTCTAGCAATATCAGATACATCAACTACATTGCTGCGAAGACTTATAGCATTGGGGTAGACGACAATATATATGTCTGCCCTAATATCATTCTTTATAAGCATATCCTGTATTTCTCCAGCATGGAGCCTCTGATCAATACTATATGATATTGCTACACGAAAGCCTCCATAATCTTTTACAACAGTATTAGTCAATGCCTTTTCCATAAGCTTACGATAATGTCCATGGATCTGGCCATAGAGTCCACGAGCCCATTCAGGCCAAATATCTCCAGCTATAAATGACTGAAGCGCCTTATATCTCACATTCCAATCAAACCATCTGAGGATTCTACGCCAGTAAATGGTGTACTCGTATCTATTTAGAAATAGATCATCATCACGAGCTAATTCAACAAGATCTTTAGAGTATCTGTCTCTTAGGTTAAAGATTTTAGCAATAATTTCGGCTGTTACCTTATTCTTATCAAGTACTATTTCTACACCTAAGGCTTCTAAGTCTTCCATAATAGGTCCATTCCAACTATGATGATCAATCCAATAAACTCTTATACCATAGTCAATAGCTACTTCTAGTGCATTCTTAATTAGTTCATAACCATCTTTTAAGGGATTGAGATCAAGAATTATTAGATGATTATGTGGTTCCTTCATTAATTGTTTATTTAGGAATATGTAAAGATTTTTAGCTAATGCATTAATTGTTGATAATCTTACTCTAGTATTGTATTCATTCTTAGATAATCTATGCCTAACAATGAGGGCAGCAGATATTATTCCATCCAAATCCCAGTGCGATATTACATACAATCTCTATATTCACCTCAGTAACTGTATTCTGTTCAAAGCTACTTTTAATGCTACTTACGTATTCCAATACGTTTTAGCTTATTAATTTTATCCATAAGCTC
>CAZITZ010000017.1:13916-16333 GCA_964542295.1 uncultured Desulfurococcaceae archaeon | reverse complement strand
TTACGAGGAATAATTAACACCCCATAATAAGAGAAAGAGTATATAAAATAACTACCTATTATTTTCTAAATATTTACTCACAAGGAAACTTACGATATTAAATACTAATGATCTATATTTCCTACTTGAAAGTCTTCTAAGAGTTCTCTCATATCTCTCCGGTAAAGGTGTATCATTAAATAATCCCTTAACAAGTTCCATACTAATATACTCCAATAACTCACCATACTCTGAAGAGAGATCTATATCATCATAATATCTTTCAACAACCTCCTCAATAATTTCTCCCAAATACGCATCAGTTATATCCATGTAATCTGCATATAGTAAATCTGGATTTCTAGCCAAACCACTGTGCGCCTCCGAATCTATTGGATTAGTTTCACCCACACATCTACCTTATACTAGAGGGTTATTTAAATTGGTCTTAATAGATTTATCACTTATCAATATAAATATTTTTCATCATTGAAATACCTATTAACTTGTTTATAAGAGTTTCAATATAGTGAGGGGAATAGTTTCAGTGGAGTCTCAGCCACTACAACCCCAGTGGATTAAGCCGTTAGAATGCGAAATAGTTGAATCCTCTAAGAGAAGAGCTAGGATAATAGTATATGTTGAAGATCTCGATCCCGATAACTTGAGAATTCTTAAGAATAAGAATACTATTATAATATATTCATCTAATGGCGAACAAGCATATTATTGTAGAATTGTACTATGGTTTAAGCCAAATAGACTAATTTACCGGATAAATAATGGTATTTTAACTATAGATGCTTATGGATCACCATGGAGTGTATTAAGAAGATTAGTTAATTATTGATTAAATCCATCTAATATAGTTCTTGATCTTCTTTGGAGTTATGCTATCATCTATTCTTAAATAAGCCACCTTTGAAAAACCATATGCCGGTGCTTTACTTGTAAATAGAGTTACTACCCGATTTCTATGATTCAACTTGAATCCTTCAATAGCTTCATGGCCCCTAATAATCATTCTAACCTTGGCAAGTCTTAGCGCTTTCCATGTAAGCCTAGCACCAAATATTTTTCCCGCACCACGAAATGATGGCTGAACAATAATATTTGCTTCTAAAGGATCGCTCCAAAGGATATCCTCGATAACTTCATCATCAAGTATAGGCGTTAATAGACTAAAACCTTCTTCAAAACTCTTAGCATTCCATACACGAGAAGGAACTCCGCCGTGAAGTAATAATGCCTCTCCTGGAACATGAGCTATTAAGGGTAGTTTTTGAAATGTACCTAATATAGCAAAATATATTGCTTTCCAAGCAGAGCCATATCTAAGAACGAGTTCTTCAGGAAAGTCATGAGGATGAGGTATAAGCATTGGATCTGGTTCGTGATTGCCTCTTAATATAACTACTTTTTCCGGATATAATACCTTAAGCATGTAAACCGTAGCTAGAGTCTCTACTTGACTTATTCCTCTATCTATATAATCACCTAAGAAAATGAGCACAAGATCCTCCTTATCTAGTTCATATAAAATATTCTCTCTAAATATGATACCGTATAATGTATCAGAGTCTCCATGGAGATCACCTATTATTATCTTATCACAATCATTAGATATAATGAAATACTGCCTATGTGGTACCCGGATATATTTTGACTCCGTATATATAACGTCAAGAAATTCAATAATCAGTTTGATAATTCCATTAACGCTTCTAATATAATCTTTAACGATATTCCTGAATTCATCAGTATTCACTCTTCTTCCCCATTTTTCTCCATACACTCCTAATGGCTAATGTTTCTCTATCTATTAGCCCAAGTCTAAATTTAACAATTACTATAGTGTATGGCTTAATAGTAAATGATATCATATTAGGCTTTAAAAAAGCGGGTTTATAACCCTCAACTATACTTGCCGTATAAATCAAAGGATCTTTAATTGGCAATAGAGAATATATTGTAGTCTTAACCGCTGAATTAAAGGGATTAACTAATACTAATCCTATACTTCTATGATCAAATAAATACTCAGCAAGTAAGACACTATGAGGATAATAATATATTAAATCAGATATCCTAAGAGAGGGTTTAATCCCTTTTATAACTAGTTTTTCTTGACTCATTATACTGGATAGTAATTGGGAAAATAAGTCCTTATAATTAGGATGAAGTGAGTAATAAATCATATATTTTGAATTACATAGCGCGATACTGGAGTTCTTTACCTCAATACTCTTTAAATAAGGATTAGCTATTGATATAAAGAACGAGTTTTTCAGGCCAAGCAATCCATTATAGTATGTATCACCGTCTACTAGATCAATTATATCATGATGTAAGTAATATGGAGTTAAAAAGTATGCATCAGCGTTTAGCCAATCCATACATAAGTTTATACAATCATGTACATCTACATAAATGAATGG
>CAZITZ010000017.1:6036-13816 GCA_964542295.1 uncultured Desulfurococcaceae archaeon | reverse complement strand
TTATGGGTAATGGATTATATATTAAATGTTCCTTCGGAGAAACAATTATGAGATCTAGCTCATGGAGAAACTCCTTAAATCCTCTTACTTCAATCCTTGGAAGCCACAATGCTTGCTGATCTGGCTTAGTAATTAAGTACTTAACCCCATTACCTTTACCTTGTATTTCAACTATGTACTGTCCATGATCCTTTAATACTATTTTCTCCTTACCATCGTAATTTATTTTTAATCCCGATAGCTTTAGTATTTGAGATGCTAAGGCTAATCTCTTAATATTTTTAAGATCCATCTGCTTAACATCACTAGATAACATTAAGTATATTTTATAAAGATCCATTTAATCACCTACTCTACCTAAGAATTATTTAACATATATAGGAAATAACCTTATATCGTAAATTCCCATTAATTCTTGTGCTTCGTAGAAATACTTGATTAAATTTGAGAAATTAGATACATAACCCTCCATAAAAAGAACCTTTATTCTCTTAAATCTCCTATATGAAATACTAAGAATACTGTCTATAGATCCAGTATTATATAAATCGTTAATGAGATCTTCCAATTCCACGTCATTCTCTATAACCAACTCAATTAATGTATTTATATTAATTGACCTAACCCAGTATTTACCCCTAATTGCTTTCTTTACATGTTCCCTAAAGTGGTACTCTAAAGTCGTAATAGGAACTATATAGTCTCTAGAAATATCAATAAGCCTCGTATACCCTTTGAGAAAAGCATACATTAATATATAATCATATATATCTGGCTTCTTATGATAATCCATATATACATTCTTAGTTCTATATTCGCCTACTCCATAAACATAGTATGGAGTAACTGCTTGGTTTAATATGAATACATCGGTTATCAATGAATCGGTTTCTATAAATTCATTGATCTTATCGTTAAATAATTCAATATACATAATTGGTACGAGATATTTTAATATGACTCTTCTATATGGCGAAAATGAATAGTATATTGATAAAGGGTCTATGGTAAAACCAGCAATTGATACACTATAAGTTCTTTGTTTAAATATGCCTTCACCCTCAATATATACATAAACTATGCCTAGATCAAGACATTCGATGCACATGTCATATTGTCTTTTAAACCCATTTTTCCTGATTTTATCAATCCTTCTAAATAATGTGGCTCTAGAAATATTGAGTTTCCAACATAACTCATGTACACTAGTGATGCCTTCATTCATATAATCAATTATTGTATAATCTATGTCGTCAAGATTTTTCATAGGATCCATATATAAATGCACCATTATTATGGGTTAGATGCTATGGATAATAATTCTTTTAGAGTATTTATTAATTCATTAATAGTAACCCTTTTAATAACATCGATACTGCCTTCAACTATGTCAACATTAAATCCATGATCCTCTAATCTCAAAATAATAGTATCTAATAAACTCTTATCAGCAGGCATTGTAAAGCGTATTCTAGTGGATCCATCGCTTCTGATTCGTATAATAAGTACTGACTGAATCTTTTGATTTATTGCATGAACTATAATTGATCCGACTCTATTACCTGATAAAGTATCTTCTGTAATATCTTTGATGGTTATACTGTACCCATATTCTTTAAGCAAGGACTCTATATCAGAGGCTACCATTCTCGTCATAGCCCATGGCACCACAATAATTAACTAATAATTTAGAGAGGGCTCTGCAGCGGCCAAATACATCATTATTCAAGACATTTGGAAATGCTCAGCCAAATGCCTTCCAATCACCGTTCATGGTCGGGAGTATTCTTCATCGCATCAATATCTATACTATTATCGTATGGGCTAAAATAAGTGTCTCTAATGAGTTAATCCCTTGATGCTAGTACAGACTTTATTTTTGCTCTAACAATACTAGCAACTAATTTACCATCTGCCTTACCTCGAACAATAGCCATGACCTTACCCATTATTAATCCAAATGATCTCTCGCCCCTCTCCATTATCTTCCCAATGTTTTCTGAGACGATCCTATCAACTATAGACTCTATTTCTTCACGTGATAAGCCAGTTAATCCAAGTTCCTTAGCTGCTTCTTCGGCAGATTTATCAGTATTTCTAGCTAAATAAGCAAGTATCTCTGGTATAGCTTCCTTAGCAACAACACCCCTAGCAACAAGAGCTATAGTCTCTTCAATATGTTCATCACTAATATTCTCGATAGGTACACCGTCTTTTCTTAAACCCTTGATAGTGTTTTCAATAGTAGCAGCTATAATAGTTGGGGAAACCTTATCACCATATTTATCAACAAGTTTCTCGAACAAGTCAAGACGAATATTATTCAATATAGCCTTAGCAAGTTCACGGCTAAGACCATACTCTTCAACAAACCTCTGAAGCTTAACATCAAATGGTTCAGGAACAATCTTATCAGCCTCAGCAAGTAATTCATCAGTAACTTCAACAGGAGGAATATCGGTCTCCGGATACATACGTGCAGCTCCAGGCCTAGGCCTCATATATCTTGTTGTACCATCTGGATTAGCAGCTCTTGTCTCTGGAGGTACTCCTTTGAAAGCATATCTTACACGTTCAATAACAGCCTCTAATGCTGCGAAAGCCCTATCCCTACGATCAGCTATAAATACTATAGCATCCCGACCATGATCAGCCTTTAGATACTCATAAAGTTTCTCAACTTCCTCAGCAGATATTCCATATGCCGGTAGTTCATCTGTATGGAATAATCCTCCTACACCACCCCATACACGTGCATAGTCAGCAAGTTCTGTACCAAATCTCCTACCGGGCTGGACTTCCCAGCCAAGTAATCCCTTAAATCTAGGTAGTACAATAGCATATACTCCATATCCCTTTCTACCTAAGATTCTCCTAATGATCTTCGACTTTGTATTCTTAAACACTTCAGTTACATCATGTATTTCGCCAGATACTTGCTCAGGTTTAACCCCTCTCCTATACAATTCATCACGTATTTCGAGAAGTTTAAGTTGCCTTATAGCTTCATATTCTACAACCTTTGATATTAGATATAGATGCTGAACTCCCTTAATCTCGATCTTCTCTCCACCTTTAATAGATACATTAAGATCTTGACGAATAGTGCCAAGACCTCTTTTAGCCTTACCCGTAAGTCTAACAAGCTGGCCGATCTTGAAGGCTACTCTTTCAGCCTGGACAGGATCATGAATGTCCGGTGCTGTAGCTATTTCAATTAATGGTATACCGAGTCGATCGAGTTTATACTTAACACGATCTTTTTCCTCACCAAGCTTTCGAGCAGCATCCTCCTCAAGACATATTGTCTGAATACCTATTCTTCCGCCTTCGTCTTCTAAGTAGCCTCCAAGTGCAATTATTGATGTTCTCTGGAACCCAGTTGTATTAGATCCATCTATAACTATCTTCCTCATAACATGGATCTCGTCAACGATTGAAGAATGTAATGCTTTAGCTACAGCTAATGCTATAGCTAGGGCCTCTCTATTAAGCTCATGAGGAGGCTCTTCATCAGCCTCTACAAGACATGAGGAGTCTCTTGGCGCATGATACTCATATATCCTACCCCTCTTCCACTCAAGCATTGCCGCAACATCAACTTCTCCAAGCTCGCTCTTAGCAGGCCTAAGTTCCCTCTCAAAAACATCTTCACTACCCTCTTCAACAAGCTTCGTTGGACAATTACAGAATAGCTTATGCCTTGTATCGAGCTGTATATGGATCTCTAGACCAGCCTTTAACCCGATCTCATCATAGTTTATCTTCATAGTACCCACCTCGGATATAGATCGATTGTGTGTCTTGGATTAATCTCTCCAACAATATTCGTTAAAAAGATCCTTTTAACTTCCTCTAAATCCCTCGTCATACCAAGTATCCATGAAAGCTTTACATAAGCTGTTTCAGGCAATATATCATTACCCGGTATAACGCCTGCCTCTAATAGTCTCCTACCCGTACTATAGACATGCATGTTTATTCTACCGAATAGACACTGGCTAGTCATCACAACAACTATTCCCTCCTCAACAGCTCTTTTAATAGTTGGAATAACTCGATTAGCTATATGACCTAATCCTGTGCCCTCAATGACTATGCCGTGATACTTCTTATCTATGAAGAACTCAATGATCTCGGGATCAAATCCCGGATATGCTTTGACAAGAGCAACTTTTTCATCAAAGTGATTTCTTAGAATGGGTTCTTTATTCTTATCTCTCCACTCAATTATTCTACCAATAATCTTTATTTCCTTACTATCTGGATAAACCATAGCAATAGGTTTATCATTTATAGACTGAAATGCATCTCTCCTACTAGTATGCATCTTACGTACCTTAACACCCCTATGTACATATGCATACACGTCTCCAGTCTCACCATGCATTACAACAACTGATTCAGCAAACGGTGCTTTAGCAGCAACAAGAAATGAAGCCTTGAGATTAAAAGCTGAATCGGTACTAGGTCTATCGCTACTTCTCTGAGAACCAACAAGTACTATTGGCACAGATTTATTTTCAATGGCAAATGCTAATGCTGCAGCAGTATATCCCATAGTATCAGTACCATGTGCAACAACTATTCCATCATATCCTTTAATCATAGCTCTATAAGCTTCTTCGGCTACCTTAGCCCATATACTTGGCCTCATGTCTTCACTAAAGATCCTTGTAACTTCTTTTGCTTCAAGATATATTATGTCAGCTATTTCAGGTATCCATTCAAGAAGTTCATCAGTAGATAATGCTGGACGTACAGCTCCAGTTTCATAATCTACTTTAGAAACTATTGTGCCACCAGTACTGAGCATAATGACATTAGGTAATTCTTTTCTTTGAATAGGTGGTTTCGAAGGATAACCAGTAATCTTTTTCTTAGTCACCACCTTTTCTATAATAGTACTTTGATCTACTTTAACACCAATATTATATCCATTATCGAGTTTAATAACAATGAAAGGCTTTTCTCCATAAAGAGCTTCGCGCGGCATAAGTGTTCCTTCAAATATTCTATTCCCTCTTATAATCCTTATACGATCTCCTACTGAGGCATTAGCTTTCAATAATAGTTCTCTAGCTATTCCTTGATAGCCAAATAGTTCTTCAGACATTATATCACCAATATAGACACTATATAGTCTACTAAGTATATACCATATAGAATTGATTAATTAACTTGATTGATAGATAAGAATCTATAGATAGAAATATTGATCATGTAGATAATATTTTACCTTCTGAAACCTCTAAAACCAGTTTGCTGCTGTGCAAGAACTATTCTTCTAATATATTCTTTCCTATTCCTTAGTTTTGGAGATAGATTCTTCTTCTGCTTAGGTGGAATCTTCGGTGTTTGACTCCTAACCTTACCCGCCTTTGTAAGTGATCCGTGGGATGGCATAGCATTATCACCTCTACCATATGGTATAACGTGGGGGTTTTAAATATTTAACCACTACATGGAATCTATGGTCATGTATTTATATAGCTGTTGCATTCTATTAATACGTATAAGAAAGTTTGGACTGAGGTGTATTATGGGATATGAAGGCATATATTGTAGAGTCACTGATCGGTGTAGCTGCATTCAGTGATGATGGGAAATTAATTGTATATTCACCTGCACCTAAAGACTTAGATGAATTAGTAGAGTATCTACTAAGTCTAGAAGAAGGTAGAGAGATTCCGCAATTAAGTAAGGTAATTGATAAACTCAAGGAAGCCGGAGTATCAGAAGCTATTGTTGAAACTGAGGCTATTGCTAAATATTTTAGTGCAGCGGGTATAGAGCCAAAACTAGAGCATGGGCATCAATTTGCCATATTACTTAGAGATAATCTTCCAAAATATGCCGTTGAATACGGATTTGTTGCTAGTGAAGAAGAGTTCCTAAAATTACTTCATACAACATTGCTTGAGCTTACACGTAGAAAGCTTCGTAGAGCTGCTGAGAAAAGAGATCTTCTTGCTGTACAAGCTATTCGTGCAATAGACGATATTGATAAGACTATCAATTTATTCGTGGCCAGATTACGTGAATGGTATAGCCTACACTTCCCAGAACTAGATGATCTTGTACGAGAGCATCCTGATTATGTAAAGATAGTTGCTGAACTAGGGCATAGAGAGGCCTTATCCAAAGATAAGCTTGTAGAACTAGGTTTTAGTGAAGCTAAGGCTGAGAGAATAGTCGATACTGCCGATAAGAGTATAGGTGCTGATCTAAGTGATTTCGATATTGCTAAGATACAGACACTTGCAAGAATTATCGCTGAACTATATAGGCTACGTAGTGAATTAGCCGACTATATAGATGCTGTTATGAAAGAAGTCGCTCCTAATATTACTGCCCTAGTAGGTCCACTGCTTGGTGCAAGATTATTGAGTTTAGCTGGTGGCTTGGAGAGTCTAGCAAGACTTCCAGCAAGTACTATACAGGTCCTCGGTGCTGAGAAAGCATTGTTCAGAGCTTTAAGGACTGGCGGCAAGCCTCCAAAGCATGGTGTAATATTCCAGTATCCAGCCATTCACCGTAGTCCTAGATGGCAGCGTGGCAAGATCGCGCGTGCACTTGCAGCTAAATTAGCTATAGCTGCTAAAGTTGATTACTTCAGTGGTAGATATATTGGTGATAGACTTAAGGAAGAAGTTGAAAAGAGGATCGATGAGATCAAGAAACTGTATGCCAAACCACCTATAAGAAGGAGAGAAGAAGAAAGACGTGAGAGAAGACCGCCACGTAGAGGACGTAGAAGAAGGGGCAGGAGAAAGAGGAAGTAATGGAGGTGAGATATGATGGTCAATGTTGTATCTGTAAAGCCTCATGAGAAGTATAAGGCTGTTTACATAGTTGAGCTAGAAGACGGTAGTGTTAGGCTTGCTACCAAGAATCTAGTGCCCGGACAACGTGTTTATGGTGAGAGACTATTCCATTGGGAAGGTATAGAGTATAGGGAATGGAATGCCTATAGGAGTAAGTTGTGTGCAGCATTATGGAATGGACTCGAGGAATTACCTGTTAAGGAAGGCGATCGCGTATTATATCTAGGAGCTGCAACAGGTACTACTGCAAGCCATGTATCAGATATTGTTGGTCCTAAGGGACGCGTATATGGTGTTGAATTTGCTCCCCGTGTTATGAGGGAATTTGTACTAGTAGCTGAAATTCGTAGGAACTTATATCCTATACTTGGTGATGCACGTAAGCCTCATGAATATAGGCATATAGTTGAAGCAGTTGATGGAGTATATGCTGATGTAGCCCAGCCTGAACAAGCTTCACTAGTAGCCGATAATGCTGATTTCTTCTTGAAAGATGGAGGCTGGCTATTACTTGCTATTAAGGCCCGCAGCATTGATGTTACTAAGGAGCCTAGTGAAGTCTATAAGAGAGAGATCAATACTTTAAGAGAACGCGGTTTCGAAATAGTTGATGTAGTACATCTAGAACCCTATGATAAGGATCACGCTATGGTTTATGCTAGATTTCATAGGAAGAAGTAGATCACATAGTTTTTCCATCCTATTCATTAACTATAAAACTATAACATATTATAGTAGTTAATACATATTATATATGGTAGTATAATAATAGTTTACATACAAGAAGGGTACTAAATAATGCCACGTAGTATGACAAGAGAATTAGAGAATTTACTTGAGGAAGCATATAATGTACTCAGACGCAGTGGTAGGCGAGTTGATATTATAGAATATCCATTACGTAGAAGAAGAGCATTTGATCTCGTATGTAATGGCCGTAGAAACATTTTTGC
>CAZITZ010000017.1:0-5936 GCA_964542295.1 uncultured Desulfurococcaceae archaeon | reverse complement strand
AGAGAAGAAAGAGGAATGAGTCTCGGAGAATTAGCTGATAGATTAGGAGTTTCTAGAAAAACCGTCTATGAATATGAAAGAGGTACTATGAGATTATCCGTAGACAAAGCAATTAAACTCTTCGATATATTTGGAGGGGAAGTATTTGAACCAATAAATATACTTGAAGTACCAAAGGAAGAGACATACGATCTTGTAGAGCCTGACGTAAGACTCGAAGAAATGATCATTAATTACCTTAGAAAGAAAGGATACAGAGTAGTTCACTTGAGAAGAACTCCAATAGATATCATTGGATATAGGAGAAGAGAAGATACTATATCTGTAATAGTTAAGCATTTCATTAGTGAGAGAAGATTTCTTTTGAAAATCAATGAAGCTGAAAAAATTGTTTCACTAACTGGTTCCCAGAGAGTTATAGTAGAAGATGAAAAAGATCTAGATCATATTGAAAGAGAAAACTAAGTTACATTTCTTACAGGAGATGCCCAATTATGATCCCTAGAATAGTTATTACTGGTAGACCCGGCGTTGGTAAATCAACACTATTCATGAATATCTTAAATACATTGAAATCACATGGCTATAAAATAGCAGGTATTCATAGTCCTGAAGTACGTTCTTCTGGCTATAGGATAGGCTTTAGATTTATTGATTTATACGACGGTCATTCTTCATGGCTTGCAAAAAGGAACTTTAGATCACCCATTAGAATTGGAAGATATGGAGTGGTAGTTAATGAGGCACTTGATTTATGGAAAAGAGCTTTAGAGAATATGGAGAAATCAGATATTATAGGGATCGATGAAGTAGGGCCTATGGAGCTTAAACTTCCGGGTTTTAAAGAAGATTTATTGAATAAAGTCTTAAGAATGAAGAAGCCAATTATATTAGTTGTACACTTTAGATTACGCGATAAAGATATTCTTTCTAAATTAAAAGAGGCTATATGGTATGAGGTGACTATTAATAATAGGTACTTATTGAATAAAAAAGTACCAATCGAAGTACTTAAGTTAGTTAGGGAGTTTTATGAACGACGATATTGAAATGAGGAACTATATAATGAATTGGGAAACTATAGTTATTGAAGGAAAAGCTAAGATAATAATCCCTGATCCAAAATATTTTAAGAGGCATGATGGAGTATTTGAACCAGCATGGGCACCTGTTTTCTATAATCCACGTATGAAGGAGAATAGAGACATAGCTATACTAGTTACCTACACATACTTTAATTCCAGAGAATACTTCTTTGTTGAACCTTTAGCAGGAGTTGGTATTAGAAGCATTAGATTCGCTCTTGAATCCCAAGGTCATGGTATTGCAAATGATCTTGATCCATTATCATATTACTACATTACCAGAAACATCATCTTAAATAAGGTTATTGATCGAGTCAAACCATATAATCATGAAGCAAATACTCTATTAAACAGTTTACGTTCAAATGGAGTAATAGTTGATTATATAGATATAGACCCATATGGCTCTCCTATACCATTCATAGAATCAACAGCCTATGCCATAGCTAAGGGAGGATTAGTAGGTATAACTGCAACGGATACTGGTCCATTAAACTGTAGCTACCCCTATACATGCCTTAGAAGATATGATTCCTACTGTATCAAGACAGATTTTTCTAAAGAGATGGGATTAAGAATACTTATAGGATCCATAATAAGAAAGGCTGCTTCACATGACATAGCCTTTAAACCCATTCTTAGTTATTATAGAGATTACTACTATAGAGTATATTTCACAGTTTCAAGAAAAGCCACTGACGCTAA
The DNA here is from genome assembly GCA_964542295.1 of uncultured Desulfurococcaceae archaeon. GTDB lineage: Archaea > Thermoproteota > Thermoprotei_A > Sulfolobales > Desulfurococcaceae > CAZHDB01. The sequence continues at coordinate 4,146 of CAZITZ010000017.1, read as the reverse complement.
CAAATTACTTGATGATATAGGATACATTATATATGATAAAGAAACACATAAAAGAATAATTATCCGCTCTCTAGACCAATTAAGTAATATAGAATATAAAGGTAATATAATAGGACCTTTATGGATAGGTACACTTGGAGATATTGATTTCATCACTAGAATAATTAATTTAATAAACAAACTTGGCTACCTTGATCAATCTATCAAAAGCTTTCTAAAAACCTTATATAGCGAATACAAAGTAATTACACCCTACTATAGACTCGACAGATTATATAGTATACTAAGGAAGAATATACCACCAATAAATACGGTAATTAAAGCAATTAGAGATGCAGGGTATCTAGCATATAGAACACATTTTGATCCTCGGGGAATAAGAACTAATGCACCTTATGAGGAATTATTAGAAATACTTAGAAATACTTAGCCAGCATATCCCATTCTATGCTTCTCATCTTCTATCCATTCCTCCATCCATGGACAATTAGTTGGATCATAGAATCCCTTTAAATAACACTTATCGATAAATGGACATCGAACACATGGAATGTCTAGAAACGGTCTAATATCAAACTTAGTTAGGAATACTATCTTTTGCTTTTTAGGTCTTACTTTTCTCCTAGGAGGCGCTGGCAATAAGAGATATGTTCTTCTACCACGATTAACAGCAGGCTTTCTTATTATTAGTTTTTTCTTTAACAATTTACTAACAATTCTCGAAGCATCCCTACTATTAATTTTAAGTTGACGCCAAAGATCATTTTGATATATACCTTTTTTACCAGATTTTTTGATTAGTTTATATGCTTTTCTTTCTAGATCGCTTAGCTCGTTGAACTCCATTATATCTACACCATCACTGACTCTGTTTTGAACGGCTATGCGACTTCTTGGAATTACTCAATTACTTTAATCCCTAGTAATATTGTTGTAGAATAAGGAATTTATTTTTATTCCAGAGTAATTTCAGACATACCAGTATAGATTATAAACTTATTATATTTATTGAAAACAGTTATAAAATAAGACAATGTGTTAAAGAAGTACTTCAATATCTAATTTTTCAACGAGATCACCATATCTATTACGTATAGTTACATCTGTTATATCGCATACACTAGCGACTTCTTGTTGAGTCTTCTTCTCATCGAGGAGAATAGAGGCCATGTATACAGTTGCTGCTGCTAGTCCTATAGGCCCACGCCCACTGGCTATCTCTCTTTTCCTAGCCAAATATGTTAGTAATGCTGCAAGATACTGTACCTTAGATGAAAGACCTAGTTTCTTCACTATTACTGGTATAAAGTCTTTAGGTTCATTAGTTTTAATGACTACCCTTTTAACATTTTCAACTATTCTCTTTTCAGCATGCCATATATTCCTAATACTTATTCCAAGGGATCTAGAAATAGACCTTAGTGTATATGGTAATCCATAGGTTCTGCAAGCCATTAATATCGACGCCGCTGCCATAGCCCTTGCAGTCTTCTCCTTAACATTAACCTTTTCTAAAGCTGACTGTAATATCCTAGCAGCTTCTTCTCTAACATGATTAGGAATACCAAGTTTTGTAGCATAGTCATTCAAGTATTTAAGGCCAATAACTTTTAACTTATCCTTCTTACTAATTCTAATCTTTCTTTGAAGCCTAGCCATATTGCGTACTTTCTTCCTCATTTCACCTTTAAACTTAAATCCTTTCAATGAAAATGAGGTAGTTAATCCTCTATCATGTATTGCATTAGTAAGTGATCTGCCAGTCCGAGCCTTAGAAAATGCATCTTCAGAACTAAATGTCCTCCATTCCTTACCATAGTCTATCACACGATCACTTATAACGGTTCCACAAGATGCACAGATATGCTCACCACGATCAGGATCGAATACTATAGTCGTAGAGCCGCAGACTGGACATTTAATAGATGAATGTTCAAATATCATAGTTATCTCCTCCTTCTACTTTTTCTTGGAGCCTTTCTACCTCTTCTACGGGATCTTCTTTCAATGTAGTAATACAAATAACCCGATTCAACTAGATCAGCTATTTCCCTAGAATCAGGTTTTACAACAACATAAGGTGAGTCAATAGGGCCCATAACATCCACGATCTTACCCACTCTCTTCATATCTTTATCATATACTATAGCACCAACTATCCTCCTAGGATCTTTTAACTGCGACTTAACAACTATTAAGCCAGTTTTTGTTTTTGATACGATAGTGCCAAGTCTCCGCATGAAATCCCCTCTTAATTATAGAAGTTTCACTATAAGATTTCTCTAATAGTAATACTATCTGTGTATATAGATAAGCTAATCATCTCTAGGAACTCCAGAGTTCATTAACAGAGGGATCACATTATTTTTAAAACATCTAATTAAAGATTTACAGTAGTATTTACGTATAACAAGGCGTATTACGCTGTTGATACCGTGTCTAACGTGCTCTTCTAAACTCATTTATTTTTTCAGCAATCATTCTGAGTATTCTTTGCTTACTATCAACTTTATCAACGATCACTCTAACCTTGTATTTCCACCAAAACTTTGGATACCTAGAATCTTCGATCACTGGGTTTAATCCAAGTTCCTCTGCAGCCCTAACGATCTCTTCAACACGTGGATTATGTACAGCTATAGATTTTGGTATTCTCCTACCTTCCTTTCTAGAAAGAGAGGAATCAATATATGCAGGGTAAATAATTACTCGTTTATTTTTATAATCTCTACTCAACTACTCTAAACCCTAATCACTATTCTTTCCTAACAAGAATAGCATTAACTACTCCGTCCTGTCCAGGTCTAGAAGTTACTTTAGCTATTCCTATCTCTGTTCTAATCAAAGCACCTTTAGTAATAATTCCTCTACGTGCATACTCTGGATTAGCTGGTGACTCTACAACACCTAATATTTTTGCTTTAACAGCTTTATTTTCACCAGGTACAACAATGTTTGCATATGCGACAGCTCTAATTCTAACCTTTATATTACCTCCACGGACACGGACTATTTTCCTAACGTCTCTGTCAGAAGCCCTTGTTTCTGTTGGAGGCCTGCCTAATTCATATTTTCTCTTCTTCCTATGTCTTCTTTTCTTACCGCCACTTGGTTTCTTTAAATCATTACCTTGATAGTATGACATATTATACACCTATTTTAGTGTATACATACCCATACGTATTTAATGGGTATTTTCTTCTAGGTTTTTTAATATTTTCTTCAATTCATCTACCGTTAATAATTTCTTGTAGAACTCTCTCTTCATGAAAGGTAGTAGAGCCATTAGTACAGATTCATAACTTAACATGACCCTTGTAATAGCGCCATTAGACAAGTAGCCTATAGCTCCATATAAACTACCGATATCCTTTAAACCAGTCTCATGCTCCATAATGTCTCCAAGACTTCTTTCCGTAAGCAGTAACTTATAGTGTATAGGTAGTGGGAAAAGAGAGCTAAATCCTAAACCAACAAGGTAATTCCTATCAATAACAACAGCTACCTGACCCTCAATAGGATATCCTAGGCTAAAGAATATGCCTCCTTCAATACCTATACCAATATCTCCTCCATATTCAATTGCTTTTTCAGCACGATAAAGAGCTAGAGACAATGTCTCATAAATATTCATTGGTTGATCTCTAAATGTCTTTATTTTTACAGCTTTATAATTTGAGATCCCGAGTTTCTTTAAAGCTTTAATAGCACCAATAACCTTAGACCTATTTATACTTCCTATGACTGCGGAAACCCCCATGTTTATCCCCAAAAAATATTAAGATCCGGGCCACATGAATATCTATGTAGTCGCTCAGAGAGACTATATTAAAGTAAATATAATATATAACTATAATAGTTATGGTCTACACATGTATAATTATAGGGATATTTCAATGGTTAAAGTGGAAAAGAAGCTATTAAGGATAGGTAATAAACTGTTAAAGCCTCTCTACAAGATCTATGAAAAATGGCTTTGGCTACAGATAAAGAACGGGCCCTTTCCCGTACATATAGGTATAATACCTGATGGCAATAGAAGATGGGCACGTATGAGGAATCTAGAGACATGGAAAGGACATGAAGTCGGATATGAAAGACTTAAAGAAGTCTTAAATTGGATATGGGAACTCAATATAAAGGCCG
>CAZITZ010000016.1:0-16372 GCA_964542295.1 uncultured Desulfurococcaceae archaeon | reverse complement strand
GGTTTTATAGTGATCTTTCCATCGATCCTCTTATGTCCTCTTTCAAACGCTTCTAATGCCTTACTAAGTTTAAACCTACTAGTTATAATCTTTGTCATATCTATTTTACCAGAGGCCATCAACCTTATAACATTCTTAAATGTACCCCAGCCAGAATGGCCTTGGCTTCCAAATACTTGTACTCTTCTAACTTGTAGTATTTCAAGATACATAGGTACCTCCTTAGGAGCCCTACCTATTTGCACGATCTTTGCACCGACTGCTAAGCTCTTAAGCATTTGCGGAACTATAACATGAGGAGCTCCAGCAGCCTCTACATGCATATCAGCACCCTCGCCACCAGTAACATCCATTATTCTCTCCCAAGGCTCAACACCCTTTTTCTCAAGCTCTATAGGATCAAATACATAATCTGCTCCCATAACCTTTGCAAGCTCCTTTCGAATGGGGCTTATTTCAAAAGCAATGACCTTCCCAGCACCAGCAGCTTTAGCTAAAGCTATAGCAGCCAAGCCAATTGGTCCAGCGCCCCAAACTACAACATAGGCTCCGGGCTTAAAACCTCCAGCTCTATTAAACATTGCATGATATGATACAGAAGTTGGTTCCACTAGACTTCCAGCCTCAAAAGCTTTCTCATCACTACCAACGGCCTCCCTAATTGCATCTATCTTCCAAACATATCTCTCCCTAACAACAACGTACTCAGCCATAGCACCATCATGGGTAAACCCTAGTTCTCCAAACTCCATATCACTTGGATCATTTAGGCGTACACAATGATTTACATAGCCATAACGACATGCATCACATGTACCACACCATAACATTTCCTCAGAAGTAACCATATCACCAGGCTTAATGTTCTTAACACCCGAACCAACTTCCTCAACAATGCCTGAAAACTCATGGCCGATAACGACAGGAGTTCTAACAAGACCGGGATAGATCATATAGCCGTCTTCATCTGTTTCAACAAAATGCAGATCGCTTCCACAGATACCCACGGCCTTAACTCTGATAAGAACCTCATCGGGCTTAGTTATCTGTGGAATGGGTCTTTCTTCTAGAGATATTCTCGGATTCTTCCAAACCTTATTTCCTTCCCTTATCTTATGTGTCTTAAGTTCTGCCTCTGATAATTTATATCCTTGTCTAGGTACAAAGTCTGCATACAATACAAGAGCAAGCATTTTACCAGACATAGTAACCAAACACCCTATAGCCCTTCTAACATTTTTACTACTCGCTTCCTAAAAACTAAAAAATTATTGGAAAACAACTATGAAGTAATTGATACTACTCATGTACTAATATTAACGGGTTTTCCTTCCCTATAAGAGCGCCAACAAGCCTCAGCTATCTGAACAGCTCTAAGACCATCCAAAGCAGTTATAAGTGGCTGTTTATCTTCTAATACAGACTCCACAAAATGCTTTAACTCCTCTACATACGCTTCATAAAATCTCTTCTCAAACCATTCAATACCCGGATATAATATCCCAGTTCTAGTTCCATGAGCATACATATTATCAGAGCTACTTCCTACATAAACAGTTCCTTCAGAACCATAAACTTCAGTTCTAAGCTCGTAACCAAACACTGATCTCCTTGCACCATGTATTAGTCCTTGAACACCATTGTCAAATCTAAAAGCTATACTTACAACATCTAGATCTCCTTTAGCCTTGATTTCTTCATAAATATAGTTTCCTCCAACTACATAGACCATGACGATCTCTGAACCGATCAACCATCTAGCCATATCAAAGTCATGTGATAACATATCTAGAAATATACCACCACTCTTACTCGGATCAGCTGCCCAGCCGGGCGGGGCACAAGGATCCCTTGCAATACCTATAAAGGCTATAGGTTCGCCTATACCGCCGTTATCTATGGTTTCTTTAGCCCTTCTATACGCATAATCAAATCTCCTCATATAACCTACCTGAAGCTTCAAGTCTGTCTTCTCTACTTTAGCTATAACATCCTTTGCCTCATCAACTCTAACAGTCATGGGCTTCTCTACAAAAACATGTTTCCCAGATTCAAGAGCCCGAATAATCATATCCTTATGAAGAAATGTCGGTGTAGCTATAACAACAGCATCTATTCCAGGATCAGACAACATTTTATCATAGTCAGTATACCACTTTACACCAAGTTTTTCTCCAATAGACCTAGCCAATTCCTCAACAACGTCATTTACTGCAACGAGACGTGCTCTCTCAAGCTTATATCTTATTATTTCTGCATGAAGCCTACCTATTCTACCAAGACCAGCCACGCCTAAGTTTAGAACTTTAGGAATATCCATCACCTTTCTACACTATTTGTAGAAAATAAAGAAAAATTTATCGGAGAACCTATTTATGGAGAACATTAAACCACATGGCATTTCCTGCAAGACCTAGTTTCAAGAGCATCCTTGTCGTCAGCTTAATAGATTCTCTCCTATATATCTCCCTAAATAACTGATCTCTACTATACAAGTCAAGTAACTCCTCTCTCAGATATCTTACTCCTTTATTATCCCTAACAGCTTGGAATAGGAAGAAGTAATGTCTAAAGAAATCAGCACGAGGATCCATCTTCTTCGCAGGATCTCTTTCAATGGTTTCCCTATAATGTTTAATCATAGTCTCCAAGTGAGGAGAGTATAAGCCCTTCCTATCCAATACGTATTTCTCTAAGGTATCAAGGACCACCTGATATATTTCCTCATAAAGTCTTCTAGGTCCTGACCCTTTGGGAAACCTACTCATAACCTCTAGAAGTAGCTGAATATATACTCCAGATACTTTATACTTTATAGCTCCGCCTGTAACCTTTCTTATAGTACTCCAGACCCCCAAACCCTTATCACTATATGGATGGGCACCGCTTCCAGAGTGAAACGAAATTAATGAACCAAAGTTCTTAACAATACCATGAATGAGCCTAAGCTTCTGAGCAAAATCCTTTAAATCACCTTTGAAGTCCTCTCTTTTCATAAATCCGATGTTCGGAGCTATGAAGTCAGGATCCAATCCCCTTCTCTTAAGCTCTAGCAAATAGAATACAAGGTCCTTTATTTTAGTATGCTCTGGGAGTTCATCCAAAGCAATCTCTATACCAAATGGCCTAATAATATACTTTCTAATGATACTTAATATTCTATCAATATATTCAATACTCTTAAGATATTTGAGAGCAAGCCTAATAAGATCTTCGCGACTAAACTTTAGATATAATACAGTATCATTATCTATAACAAACTTGAAAACTCTATCTAAATACCTCTTTTCCAATCCTCTCCTTAGATCACTATCTAGTCTCTCTTCATACATAGCTTCTAAATCATATATGTCCATCTTATTTACACTTAGATCTATTAGCTCACATGTATCTATAGTAACGAAGTCTACTCCACCGGATTCACTAGCCTCCTTAAATTCTCTCTCTATATAATTAAGTGATTCAATGATCTCTGAATCACTTAAACCATATTCGAAGCTACCACCAGCTATTCTCTTTATCGCTCTTTCTGGAGAAGCCATAAGTGATACATGATCTGCTTCTACCTGGACTAATATATCATATATATCAGAGTATCTTATTGCCTTAGATATATACTCACTTATAGATGTACCAGTATGTCCTTTTAGAACATTTGTTTCCTCTCTAATAACATCAGTAGGAGCTGTTTCCCGATGATAAGAAAGCATTAATGTACCTATAGAGTCGTACATCTTGAAGGCTTCTAAGATTGGTGGTAAAACGATATCAGGCAATCTAATACCAGTTGCTAATTGAGGAATCAATCCGAGATACTTATGAGGCATAGTATACACCTATAGAGTCCTAAATCTATATATCTTGGAGAAAGTATCTAAACTATAAAGAAATGGGTTGTTTTGAATAAGATTATTGTATATACTTTTCACCATTCCTCCAACACTATCTGGAAAGCTCTCTCAAGCACGGATTTTGCCGTATAAACTACCTCCATGGGTAATTGTCCTTCCTCAGGCTTTACCTCAAAGCTTACAGCGCCTCTATAGCCTATATCTAATAACACCCTCAATAGTCTCGCTACATCATGCTCATCATTTATAGCTCCAGGTCTATAAAATCCGGGATGCCAATCATAGAGTTTTTCACCAACTTTCTTTGAACACCCAATATGTATATGGCCTAGATATCTAGCATAAGATTTTAGATCTTCTGGCTTCTCTCCCAATAAAGGACCGTGGCTGAGATCCCACAAGAGATATACATTTGGATAACTACTCTTAATTTCATCTATTACCTTTGCTGCAAATTCAAGATTACCTAAAAGCCTCTTCTTATCCCATATAACATCAAATGTTTCAATATATATAGGTATATTACACTTAGAGGCTTTTTCAGCCATGGCACTAACAGTCTTTATAAATGACTCTATAGCCTTTCCACGTTGAGTTTCAGGTACAATAGGGCCCGAACATAGAGCAACTCCACACATATCTCTAGCACATGCTATATCAACCCACTTAACAAGAACCTCTTCAGCCTTTTTTCTCTCATCTTCATTGACAGCGCTTGGATTATACTTTCTAACAAGAATTTCGGGCTGAAGCCCTAATGCAAAGTCTATTTCCCTATTAAGACCCTTTAAATAGTCCTGTAACTTAATCCACTCAGCATTACTCATAGGAGCTACCTCTAGGAGATCAAAGAATGGATCTTCGGCCAATAACTTTATCTTATCAGCCGCTCCTTCATCGCTTTTAAGAAGTTCAGGAAACACCATGAATGTCACAATACCTATCTTATAAGGAAACTTAGTAATTATATCAATACTATCCTTTTTGGAGTATGTGTAAAACAATTTTTATTCACCTAACCATTAACTTATTCTGGTATTATAGTTATATGCAGTAAGGAAAAAATGTTTATCTATTGAAAAGAATTTCTTAAAGCAGGAACGGTCTAAGTGTCTTAATAGCTGTTTCTAATAATATTTCAAGACTTGGCTCTGCTCTAGCCTCTATACTTACGAACCCCCTATAACCCGTCCTTATTAAGCGAAATACTATTCTTTCCCAATCCAACATACCCATTCCAGGTGCAAGCCTGTTACTATCAGCAAAATGTACATGTCCTATATAAGATCCTGCAATATTTAATGCATCATACACGTCTCTTTCTTCAAGCATTATGTGAAATGTATCAAACAATATCTTAGTGTTTTTCAATGTTTTAACAATCTTTAATGCCTCAGATAATTTGTTTATTAGATTTGTTTCATACCTATTCAAAGGCTCAAGAACTATTAATGATCCTCTCTTCCCAGCATAATCATCAAGCTCTCCTAGAGAATCAATAAGTCTCTCCATAGCTTTATCATGTTCCTTCCTACTACATCTCCCTCTGGCCAATCCCACAACAACTTTCCTTGCACCAAGATCTATTGATATATCTATATATTTTCTAAAGAATTCTAGAGCCCTCCTCCTATTGTCTTCATTAAGACTAGACAAACTATATCCATATGATAGATACGATAAGCCAGTGGATATAGCTGATACTTCCATTCCATGTAACTCTACTGTCTTCCTCAAATAAGCAAGATCTATTTTAAAGGGATTAGCTATATTGAGTTCTATACCATTATAACCTAGTTTCCTCATGTACTTGAGTATATTTTCAAAGGACCCCCTTATAACAACATCAAAATCAACTTCAGGAGCTATAGCATAAACAGCTGAAAGCTTAAGCATCAAGATCCTCACCTAACCATCATGTCTTGTAATGGTAAAAAAACAGTCACATCATCTAGAGCAGCTCATTTTATAGATCTAGTTTCTTCTCAAAGGGTTCAGCGCCTTTTTCTGGTTTATTAAAGTAGAGATCCTTATAATCGATCCATGTATGAGGTACTACGCCTGGAGGATAAGTCTTCTTTAACCACTCTATGAATTCTATTACTCGTTCTATAACTTTTTTAACTATTATCTCTCCTTTCTTTGGATCGGCCAACTCTGCCCATCCTACAAATCCTCTAGGATAATAATAGAATTCAGGCGCATGACTTACATCATACCAATTAAATGGTTTATCCGGAAACACATTGCCTGCTGCATTAACCCACTTACCCGGTAATACTCTTACAACTCCCCATTTACCCTCTTTTCTAAGCACTTCTTCATCAATTAGATCAGGTGCTATATACCATGTTACACTCGTTTCAAGCTCGTCTGCGTGTATGAATGGTGTCTTTATTCTTATACCGGGGGCTAACTCTTCTTTTCCAGCCTTTCTAAGTAGATCTTGTACCCATGCCCACCAACTTGTAACAATTATCAATGCATGTACATCTTTCTCTAGAACAGCTATATCCTTAGCTATAGGAAGTACGTACTCCTGTCCATGACTATTCCATATAATTATCTTCTTGAAGCCAGTATTAGAGAGCCATCTAACTACGTCTGATACGTATTCTATGAGAGTTGTAGCCCTAACTGGAATAGTGCCTTTCATACCATAGTGGTGACTAGGATGGCTACCATAAGATATAGGAGGTGCTACTGTAACTCCAGTCTCATAAGCTATTTTCTCAGCAATGCTAACACCTATTAATGTATCCTCTCCAACTGGTGCGAAGGGGCCGTGGGCCTCCGTTGAGCCTACTGGAAGAAATACTATATCATTCTCTGCAACTCTTTCCTCAATCTCCTTCATAGTCATTTGATCAAGGTATATTTTCTTGCCAAACCTATTTAAAACAGGCTTTCCCCAGCGCTCACTTAAAGGTTTTAAGGGAGACCCCATATTGCAAGCACCTAGAGCAGAACTTGTATCGAGAGGGAATTAAGGATTTCTATTAATAGATATTAGCTTATTTGTTTCGAAGTCCGTTAATTTAATTTACCAAACACTTTTTTATGATAAATACTAAGGGTAATAGGAGATGGTGTCCCCGCTTGGCAATTGAAGTTTCCCAGGACAATATAAGACATATTGTTAAGAGAGCAAGAGTTAAGACATTATCTCTGCCAGTCCCTCCTAGAATAGACCATGCCGATCATATCATTAAGACAGCTTTAGAGGGCCATACCAAGCTAGCAGCAGACCACATCTTACACCCAGAAATGGCTAAGAAATTATTGGAATTAGTGAGTGCTATTATTAGAAGAGTCAACATGCTCTTCATAGAGCTGGACTTTAGAAAGGAGCTAAGTAAGGAGGTGTTAGAAGAAGCAATTATTGTAAGGTATAGGCTCTATGACACCCTATTTGAAATTGCATGGAACCTAGTAGGTATTGAAAGAAAATGGGCCGGATTCTCTGAAAAAGATGCAGAAAAGGCAGTTAACATGATTATGTCAGCACTGAGTTCTTGGGAAACACTTGAAAGAAACAAGCTTGGAAAAGCCATTATTATGAAGACTGTTATAGAGGAACAATTAAGGAGCATGAGCCTAGTAAATAAAGGTAATAGTATGCTTGCATGGATTGCTGGAGAAGTATTAAAAGAGTTAAAAGAAGATGATCTAGCTAAAAGCTATATAAAAGCTATGAGTAGACTTATAAAAACAAACTTTTATTACAAGGCATATGAAAAGGGTTTATGTAAATTTGGAAACGACTATGCACTTGGATTAAGATGGCTTAGACATCTAGGCTATGTTCAAGTATCAACAAATCCGGCATTAGCTGCTAGAGCATATGATGATGATCCGGGGCTTTGGGAAGCTTTCAAAGAATATGCTAGAAAAATATTAGCCAAGGAATATCCTGAATGGTTTAATGAACCTGAGAAATACGCTGATGATATAGCTATGGAGGCTACACGGTTTGCACTAATGGATAACTTCTATGTATTTAGAATACCATTCATATTATCTAAATATCATGATGGACTTGTTAGTTATCAATTGAATCCCCTTATAGCAGACAATGTTGAGAAAAGTATTAAAGCAGCAAGAGAATTCGCTCAGAGACTAGAGAAAGATCTTGTTGTATACGATTCTTATCTCTTTTGGGGCTATAAAGACCCTATTGAAAGAGGAAGGCCTAATCTCGTGATCAAGGTTGCCGCGGGATATCCTGCTGCATTAGAAATCGCTAGAAAACTTAATGAGATGGGTATTGGCCAAAACATTACTGTAAGTTATACTGTATCGCAAGAGGTATTAATTGGTGTAGCTGCTTTAGAAGGTATGGCCAAAGCTATTAAAATGGGAATAATACCTACACAGACTTATGACACGAATATGGGTGGTAGACTAGAGGATCACCTTCGGGAAAGTGTTGCAGGAGAATTATTGTTGAAAGCTCTTGAGAAAATAGATGATGATAAGAAAGAGGAAATACTTGATAAACTTGCAAGAGGTCTTGGAGTGAAAGATGATGTTATTAATGAGCTTAAGACTAAGCCTATTGAAGAGAGAATATCTTTCCTAATGGGTAAGAGAGTCCTTGGTAGGAATATGCTTAAAGAAGCATATGTTGAGGCTCTTGTAGAGACAAGTGTTTACGGAGATAGAGAAGCTGTTTTAAAAATGCTTACACCCCTTGAGAACGCCATAAAGCTTTCTGGCACATATGTTGCAAAAAGAGTATATGAAATATTATTTGCTCCATGGAATAAGCCTAAGTGGATTGAATATCTTATTAACAAATATGGTATAACAAAAGAGGAAGCAGAGTTTGTACTAGACAGAATAGACCTTTTGCCAGCATCTAAACGGAAACCTATAGATACACTATATACTTTTGCTGGAAGAAACATGACAAATACAGAATTTCCCAACCATCAACTCGCCGTGTTAAAGGAATCCATGAAAGAAAACTTCAATATAGAGGATTATAGAGAATCAATATTACAAAAATTAGATGAGGAGCCACTAAAGATTTTGATGAAGCTAGAGGATTTCGTAAAAGCTTATGAGGCATCACCAGAACTTAATGAATTACTAAAGAAGATTGGAATTAAAGGAGACTATGGAAATAGGGGCATTAAAACAATGGATTGGCCAAAATATGGGCCATGTATGAAAACTCTTAAGGAATTTACCAAAGCATACTTAAAGTTTAGGGAAAAAGTCGTTAAGACAATTAAAGAAATTGCCCAGGATATAAGTCAGTAATATTTTATTAAATTATAAATTTTCCCATTATTTTTCGTCGTACCCTTTCTAGAGAAATTAGAGACGCCTATATCTTTTAATATCATAACCTAAATGAAAGATCTACTCTGGTAGGATAAGTCAATAACTACGTAACTCCATGGCTGAGAAACTATTTAGAGAAAGAATTTACTCTAACTCCTTTATTAGTAGATATAGATGATTATTTTAAGCTATTATATTCACATGTGGTCATAAGTCTATTTCTTAATTAATGACCATATTAATAAAGTAAAATCGAGAAAAATAATTGTTGTGGGAGATATGCTTGTAGAAATAATAGATAGCGATAAGGGTTATTCATATGTAGTCTCTATTAAGGAGAAATTTAAGGATATTTTCACAGATAAAATTCCCTTTAGAATAAACTTTAATGTTTGGAAAGAAGAAGTATACTTTGAAACCCCTATTAATATAATAAATCAAGAAGACAAGATCTATAAGGTAAAACGAGGTTATCTCTACTACTGGCCTCCAGGTAAAGCATTGTGTCTATTTTATGGAATTTCTGACATTTATACTCCAGGGATCCTTGTAGGCGAGCTTATTGGTCCCACAAACTACTTAGCCATAGTTGAAAACGGAGACCAGGGTATAGTACAAGAGCATGTTATAGATAACGACTTAAAAGAACTAGTTCATGAACTGTCTAGGTTAGGCTATATAGTTGGAACACCATTGTATGATAATAGTAGAACTTTAACAGCGTTAAAGAGAATCAATAATTTAAGATTAGCCTTTACATTATTTATAGAGGACTATGGACTACATCTGGAGACAGAGTCTTTCTATAAACACGACCATAGCTATCAATCTATGGCCATAGCGTATAAAATAAAAACTATGCTTAGCAATTCAAAGTACATTAGATACGATATTAATGAACTTGGATATACTGCGTTAACAGCTATAATGGAAAATACATATGAACTCTTAGAGGTATTAAAAGAGCTTGAGATATGGTTTCCCAAGATCAAACAAGCTTTATTTAAGTAAATTAAATCATTATCTATAACCTAGTTACATATTTCATGGACTCCATGTAATTACTCTAATATAAGGGGATAGTTTCTAGTTAAAATATATTTTTTATGTAGTCATGATTAATAAACTTTGTCTTGAGAAAAAAGCTAAATAAGTTTAAAAATAAATACTAGCCAAAACCATATCTATAGGTACTCAGGGTGTGCTGGTAATTGACTATTAAAGGGATACCGCTAATAGCTAGTCATCGCAGCAACTCACTTAGAAAAATAGAAAAATACCTATCAATAGGAGTGCCAATTATAGAAATTGATCTTGTCAATTCCGGACCTGAGCCAAAGTTAAAACATATGGAAGACGAGGAGGAAATATTACAGACTATTCACTATAAGAGTATATCCTATAGAGTTTCTAGCTTAATTGAAAAACATATTTTAAAACCATATACATTAAGTGAGGCATTGAAAAAAATTAGTGGTAGAGCAGATATTATGCTTGATTTAAAGAATAGGAATATGGCTGAAAAAGTTGTTAACACTATTAAGAGGATTGGATATAAAGGCAACGTATACGTTACATCAAAGTATCATGAAGACCTAGCAAAAGTAAAAAGACTTATGCCTGAAGTAAAAGTTCTGGCAACGCTTGAGGAGAGATTACTTAATATTTATGACTATCTAAGTGATATAGGGCTCGATGGTATTTCCGTGAAGTATGCTTTTGTAGA
This sequence comes from uncultured Desulfurococcaceae archaeon, assembly GCA_964542295.1. Classification (GTDB taxonomy): domain Archaea; phylum Thermoproteota; class Thermoprotei_A; order Sulfolobales; family Desulfurococcaceae; genus CAZHDB01. The sequence goes on along the minus strand of CAZITZ010000016.1, from coordinate 5,503 downwards.
TAAGGATCTCGTGGAAGAATTGCATGGTCATAAATACTTAATAGCGGTATGGACTGTAAACGATGTTGAGATCGCTAAATACCTTGCATATCTTGGAGTTGATATAATAGTGACCGATGTTCCAGATGTATTAATGAAAACACTTTACATTAGTGATCGGAGAAACTTGAATTACTATAGAGAAGTTGTTAGTAGGCAACATATTTTCCAAGTTTTGATTATATAGAGCTGAAAGGTTTATTTAAAAAATAATATGCTTCATAGTCACTAGTTTATCTTTATTAATCCGCATCATTAATGATGAGCATGTTATCACGTAAATCCTGGTTTCCTGATTTTTACTACATCCCTATTTACGAGAGTTGGGGGAATCTCTCCTCTATAGAACGCTATTAGGTTTTCTGCTACTAATTCAGCCATCTTATGCCTTGTTTCATAGGTTGCACTACCTATATGTGGTGCTAATACGACGTTTTTAAATGCCATAATCGGGTGATTTGGATCCATGGGCTCCATGACATGGACATCAAGTCCTGCACCAGCAATCCATCCTTCCCTTAGAGCTTTAACCAAGGCGTTTATATCAATAACAGCGCCTCTAGCTGTGTTGATAAGTATAGCCGTCCTTTTCATTTTCTTTAATCTTTCTTCGTTAATTAAGTGATAAGTTTCCTTAGTAAGAGGGACATGTAGTGACACGACATCGGCTTCTTCAAGTAGCTTGTCTAAGTCTCTATATTCAATACCTAGTCTTTCTTCTAGATCTTTTTTCCTTGTTCTACTATAGTATATTACTCTCATTCCAAAAGCCTTACCAAACTCTGCTACGCGAGAACCTATTCTACCAAGACCTATTATACCAAGTGTCTTACCTTTAAGCTCCATACCAAGCATCATTTTCGGGTGCCAGCCAGTTTTTAATCTCCACCATTCGCCCCATCTAACAAAGTGATCTGCCTCAACGATCCTCCTAGCAACAGCCATGAGTAAAGCCCATGTAAGTTCTGCAGTAGCCTCAGTCAATACACCCGGCGTATTAGTTACATAAATACCTCGTTTAGTTGCACACTCAATGTCAATATTGTCATAGCCAACAGCATATTGGGCAATAATCCTTAGATTCTTAGCATTCTCTATAAGATTACAGTCTATTTTGTCTGTAAGCAATGTACCTAAGGCATCAACTTCTCTTGCCTTTTTAACTAAGACCTCGTAGGGAGGAGGCTGATATTTATCCCAGACCTCTACATCATAGTACTTATGTAGTCTTTCTATAACATCGGGAAAAAGCTCCCTTGTTATGAAAAGTTTAGGCTTCAATAACATCTACCCAAAATTAAAAATGTCCAGAAAAACAAAAAGATTTTGCCCATAAAATATATTGGGTTTTAATCAAAGCTGATGGTATCTAAATATAGAATATCTTAACCTAATAGAAGTTATTATGAATGAAGAAATACTAGTGTTTGTAAAATGTAACTTCCGCATATATGTAGTGATTATGCATATTATGGATTGTATACTTATAGAGAATAAAACTAATGCCTAAGAGGTAAATGTAGAATGAATATATATTTCAAAATGTACGAGTACTCTATCGAGAGCAATGGATGGAATGCCATAGATGTAACAGAGATTATTGGAGATACTATTAGAAGATCCGGTTTCCAGAATGGATTAGCCCATGTATTTACACCAGAGAAGAGATGCATGGTAATACTTATTGAATATGAGCCTAACCTATTATATGATCTTGAAGAATTTATGGAGAAATACAAAGGTTCTCCGGGAGTTCTTGAAGGCCTTCTAGGGAAGGGTGTGGTAGCTCCATTTATACGTGGTTCTCTAGACATAGGTATTTTAAAAAGGATCGTATTCATTGATTTCAGCAGGTCGTCTGGAGAAAAGGAGGTGATTATATCCATTGAAGGCTCGTATGACTAGCATAGAGCTTAGAACATATGGCCCAATGAACTATTATCCATTGAGAAATATTATTGAGGATAAAGTGTCGTCCACTAAGATCGTTGAGGGACTAGTGACAATCCATGCTAAAGGTGCTACTCCAGGTAGAGTAGTTATTGATAGAGAATTAGTGGATGATTTTGATAAAGTATTAAGGAATATGATCCCAGTTATTGGATGGAGGCATGGTAATGCTTATGCCCATCTCAGATCAACTACTATGGGGACAACCTATACATTACCATTTAGGAACTCAAAGCTGCTATTGCCTATAAGTTATGAAATTTATTTTGTTGAAACAAGGCCTGTATATAATCATAAGAAGAATAGTACACCTATACATTAGAGGATAATGATTTAATGAGTATTTATCCTTATAAGTAGTTTATTTATTCAAATCTACTAATTGAGTGATTGGATTTGGTTAATGTGATTGAGTATTATAGTAGGGAATATGTTTGTAGAGAAATAGCTAGTTTCTTAAAAAATAGATGGGCTGGTATTGAGGGTGAGAGTAAAAAGTGGATTAGATGGGTTGGCGATAGACCATTAACTATTAAAGAACCCGATGATATTCCCAAGCTTATCCGTAGATATATGTTTTTGAAACCACGTAGTTTTTATGGTTCTATAGAGATCTTTAGAAAATTAGATTCCCGTAAGGACATTACGGAGGACTATAATAGTAATGTATTATATACTGCAGTGTTTATTGATGTTGATATAGTTGATGAATCTCTCGTTGAAAGCGTCTGGGAATATGCAGTGAAAGCTGCCAAATTAATTACTGATTGGTTGAAGGAGGAAGGTGTCGATAATAGTGTCTATTTACTGTGGAGTGGTGCAGGCATTCATATCAGAGTTCATGAGAGGGCCTTTAAAGAGCCTCTACAGCACTATCATCCACTAGCCGTAGCTCATGCATTTGCAGAATATGTATTATTAAAGCTTAAACCCCAGTTATTGAAGATTATGAGAGAATGTAATGGAGCCATTAAAGTTGAGAACCTAGTTACAATGAAACGTGTATTTACAGCTCCACTTAGCCTCCATAGGAGATTAGAACGTGTAGCCGTTGCCTTCAGCCCTGATAAAATTGAGGAGTTTAGTCTAGAATGGACTAATACTGATCAACCAGTATATGAACATGGTGTCTGGACTCGATATAAGGAGGGAGAAGCAGACGATCTTGCATGGAGGGCTTTAAGGGCTGTTGGTATATCAACAAGTATCTCTAGACTTGAGACAGCGACTAAGCTAGAGCTTCCAAGACTTGAAAAAATTATTGAAAAACCTATTTCCAGTGAAACTAGAGAACCAGGTAGGTTTCCCGTCATGGCCTTACTACAGGCAGCTAGGTATTATCTACTAAATAAGGATATGGATAAAGCTAAAAGCTTTGGACTAAACAGAGCAATATTCTATGCATGGGCTAAATACTATGGACCATCAAGGAGGCCGTTAGCAGCTCGAAGACCTGTTTACGGTAGAAAATTGGCAGGTAGAGAAACAATTAAATGGACTGAGGCTTTAGGCGAAAAAGTACAGATCAGTGATCGAGGATATTACGTTATGGGAGGCATTGAACAAAGACCAGAAGATTTTGAACGACAGGTAGCCCGCCGTTTCGAAGAGGCGGGTATAAAGTTTGAGGAAGCATGGAGGGCCGCGTTAAACTATGTAAGCAGGTTTCCTAAGACAATATTGAAAAATCCTCAAGAATTCTATAAACATGTCTATGAACCGGTACGAGATAGATTTATAGAAAAAGTCTTAAGAAAAACTAGGAAAGAGACCAAAGGATTAGACCATTGGCTAAATAAACTTAGTTAAATCTCTCTACATACTCAATATCCTTTCATCATTGAAAAATAATAGGGTATTTATGGAAAGTATTTCGTGGAGAGACAATGAAGAATACAGATCACATACTTAAGGATATAAAAGAGTATCTTACTGCAAACACCTTTGATGTCTTCGATAATGCTAACAAATATCTTAGCCCTACAGGCCTTTTCAATTATGTTATGGAGAAGGCCATATCAAGCATTATAAGCAATATCATGCCAAGTAACATATATAGAATGCATATCAATGGATATATATACATACATAAACTTCCATACAGTTTATTTGTACCCTATTGCTGCGGGCATAGTATACAAAGATTTCTTATTAAGGGTTTAAAAACACCAACTATATACTCTAAACCAGCAAAACATTTTAACACATATATTGACCATTTATATAACTACTTGACATCTATGCAACAATATTTTTCTGGAGCACAATCACTCAATGCAGTAGAACTGTATGCAGGCCCCTTTATTAGAAAAGATGGCTTACGCTATAATGATGTTAAACAAGAAATTCAAAGATTACTGTTTAATCTAAACTTTCCATCAAGAATAGGTATGCAAACCCCATTTACAAACTTCACAATAGTCCTTGATGCTCCTAAGAAGATGCTAGAAGAGGATTACGCCATTTATGCAGGCTCAAAGAAAGATACACTTGGTACATTCATTGATGAGGCTAGATTATTCATTAGAGCATTTTCAGAGAACTTATATATAGGAGATGGAAAAGGACTACCATTTACCTTTCCCATACCAACAATTATGACAACAAGTAAGCTCTTATACAATGATCCAGAGGTTTTTGATTCAATTTTTAAAACAGCTGCATATAGAGGTAGTTTCTACTGGCTGAATACCAGAATAGTTGATCCCGATTCAAGTTTTTCAATGTGCTGTAGAATAAATATTGACCGAAGTGAATTGTTTAAATTATATAGCCTCTCTAAAGAATATCGTCTTCTAAAGAAAGATCTAGAAGATCTCCATGAGAAACTTATCAAACGTATAGAATCTATCCGTACAGGTGGTCTATGGGCCTTACCTGATATTACGGGGAGCATAGGCGTTGTAACAATTAATCTCCCAAGAATAGCTTTTGAATCAAGGGGAAACGATGAAAAGTTCTATGAAAAGTTAGAAACCATTATGAATATTGCTAGAGAATGTCTTGAGTGGTTTAGGTACAGATATTTTAAACTTGCACAGAACTATCCTCAAATATATAAGATGCCTCTAGAATATATACCAGAAACATATAGACTCTATAATAGTCCATTTTTCAATACCATAGGAGTCATAGGATTACCTGAGGCAGTTTCGATATTAATAGAAGATCCTAAGTTATGGACTGAGCCTAATCATAAGAACATTACATACGCACTAAAATATATGGAGAAGATCTTGAAGTTTATTGTTGGAAAAACTAGGATATGGAGTTTGGAAAAAGGATATCCATTTAATGTTGAAGAAATTCCGGGTGAAACAGCTGCTATTAAATTAGCTGAGAAAGATCTAAAATCATATCCTGAAATAAGTAAGTATTTATTCGATAAAGACATTCCATTTTATAGTAATAGTATTGTACCATATTATTCTGATCTAGATCTTGCTGATAGGATCGAAATTGAGGCAAAATTACAAAAGTACTTTACTGGCGGGGTCATGATGCATATATTCTT
>CAZITZ010000015.1:4020-16683 GCA_964542295.1 uncultured Desulfurococcaceae archaeon | reverse complement strand
GTATCTACTTGTGAAACACTTGCTTATCCATACTATAGATATCCAGTATTGGCTAGGATGATTGATACTGAGGCTTTAAAGAATGGTGTAACCGTTATTGCAACTGGTATAAATCCCGGATTTCTTCTAGATACACTAGCTATAACAATGGCTATGCCAGTGAATATTGTTAAGAAAATAACTGCTATACGCGTCATTGATGCTGGTAAACGTAGAGCTAGTTTTCGTAAGAAAGTAGGTATTGGTCTTGATCCAGGCGAGTTTAAGAGATTACTAGAAAAGAGGATACTTACTGGTCATGTGGGTTATGCTGAATCGGTTTTACTGATAGCTGATGCATTAGGAATACATCTTGAGAAAGTAGTTGAGGGACAAGAGCCAGTTGTAGCAAAGAAGGAAATAGTGTACGAAGGTAAGACGTTGTCTAAAGGAACTACAATAGGTATACGTGGATATGGTATAGGCTACTATAAGGGTGAGGAAGCAATACGTGCAGAATTCCATGCATACCTAGGCGCTGAGGAATACGAAGAAATAACAATTAATGGAACAGAATACAGTATTAAATGGAGAAGCACGGGAACACCAGGAGATCTAGCAACTGTATCAATAGTACTAAACATAGCAAGCATAATAGACGAAATAGCGCCAGGACTAAGGACGATGAGTGACATAATACCGTTCAAGCCTTTCTATAGAAGATAATTAAAAATGGCGCCGGGGCGGGGATTTGAACCCCGGACCACCGGGTATCCATCACCAGGCTAGACGATCCCGTGGTTAACAGCCCGGCGCTCCACCTGGCTGAGCTACCCCGGCGCCCCATTTATGTGTGTTTGTTATGTTGGTGTTTTTATTTGTTTTGTCTTACTAGTATTTATCCATGTTATTATGGATTAAATTACTTAAGAAACCTTAATAGATTGTGTAGGCGAATAGTATATGTAGGCCTCGATGATGATGGAACCCGGGTTTGAAGTATCTGAATAAGTTATGTTGATAAGGCCCGCATCGTGAGGGGCTATTTAAACGAATTTTTATGATATGCTTCAAGGGTTAATACTATATTCTTTTTCTCCATAACTCTCTCATACGTCTTCTCTTTTCTAAGTACATTTCCCTCTCTAGGAAACGATATACTGTTGAATGCTGTCTCCCCTGAACCAGCATTTCTATGGCTTCTTTAGCTATATTAGCCGATTCATAATCACCTATTATAGCTACGTAGTCACGATATATAGATATATATGTGCCCGTGACTTCCTCTATTGTTCTACGGGCTTTACCTTCCTCTCCAATTATCCTGCCTTTAACTCTCTGCAGATGGTTAGGTCTGTCGCCAACATACTGTCTAAGATCAATTATAATCAATATCTGATCCTCGTCAAGTAGGCGGAAAGCTCTTTCAGGACTAAAGCCATAAGCAATTGCCCGCACTATATCACGGGCTTTCATAAGCTGTAACGCAGTTGTAGATGGTGAAGCAGGCTCTATTATTACAGTACCCGTCTTTGAATCAATTGTTATCCTTGTATTTGTACGCTTCATAATCTCCTCTTTAACACGTCCATCATGACCTATAAGTACACCGATACGATCCAATGGTAGTTTCTCATAAAGCCTTGTTACACCTAATATGAAGCGCCCGCCTTCACCTAGCAACTCGTGATCTCCTCTAATAGCTCTTCAGGGGTAGGTATATCTAGTCCAGCCTCCTTGTAAAAGAAACGGTATACGTTCCTAATATCCCTATCAAGGAATTCCATGGCATTCGGATGTTCAATCAATACTGCTTGACTAACATCAATAATAGCTATACTTAGATCGCTTCTAACCATTATATTAAACTCAGACATATCAGCATGAACCATGCGTGCCCTACAAAACATTTTCTTCATACTATCAATCACTTGTTCATAGATCTTGTATAGCTCATCATCTGTAAGTTCTTGCCATATCTCCTTAAGCAATGGTGCACGTACACCATTTTCACCAATAAACTCCATGACAAGAACATTATTTAATACACTAATAGGCTTAGGAACACTAACACCGGAATCATATAACTTCCTTAAATTCCTAAACTCCTTCCGAGTCCATAGGTATATTAGTTTGCGTGTATCACGAGGCAATATACCTTGAAAACGTGGATCGCCACTAATATATTTCAAGATCCCCTTCCTAAACTCAGCAGTAGCTGTCAAATAGATCTTAACAGCATATTCCTCTCCATCATAGCCATAGCCTAGGTAGACTCTAGCCTCCTTACCAGCACTAACAACACCATTCATTCTACGTAGAACACGTCTTCTCATAAGCTCATAAAGAGTCATGACTGTTCGATAATCAAAGACCTCCTCAACAGTTTCAAAAAGATCCTTATCCTTAAGTTTTTTCCTAATACGTTCTCTCTCAATTAGAAAATCAATAGAATCATCACTCATATAAACTCACTCAAAGCTTCTAAGAACTCTTGGGGCAGTACACCCTTCTCAATGAGCTTTTGAACCTCACTACGTGCATAACGATATATTACATCACCTTTCTTGGGATTGAAGTCCCATGGTACCACGAGTATTATATCCCCTTCACGCATCCAAACTCTACGCCTCATACGTCCAGGTATCCTAATCATACGGTCTTCTCCATCGAGACACTTAGCTATAAGATGATCTCCTCCAACAAGCCTGATTACTCCGCACAATACCTCTCCTTCGCCAGGTATAGGAGGCTCTTTGGTACTTTCTTCATAACCTCTCTTCTTTTTCTTTTTCGGCATATTCTTAATCACCCTTTCTTCTTAACTATATAGAGGTTATTCCTTATGATATACCCCTTCATTTTATCTCCTTCTTTAACGTTATTAAGGCTTACTAGACGAGGATATTCCCTGATTTCCCCAGTAACTTCATCCATTAAATAGATCGTTGATGGATCACTCGCTATAACCAGGTAATCCTTCTCTTCAATATATTCACGAGTCTTAACAAGCTTACCATCCCAATACTCACTAACAGGTACACTATGGCTCTCACCACTCTCAAGATCCGTAATCTTTATCCTACTATCCTTAACCTCATCAATAACACTGATAGAACCTTTATACTCAACAATATCCCCCTGTTCAAGATCCGGAAGCCTAACGGATAATGTAGTTATACCCTCCTTCCTACCCCTGGATGGATCGTATTTTCTGATCTTAAAAGTCTCAATAACCTTAGCGCCCTTCTCACGGCTAAAGAGTGCTGCTAATCTTCTAGCTAAAACGGGTGTAACCATCTTAATGTTAATGCCATTTCTATTCTCCTCAACGTCAACTATATCATCCACGATAGATGGTTCACTTAGAACTTTTCTAATATATTGTTTTTCATCCTCTGTTAAACGACCACGACTACTCCTAATCTGCACAATAGCATTAAAGACCTTTCCAGCCTTCCTTAGACATCTTGGGCATATTGATTTAGTTATTTTAAACCTAACTATTATGGGCCTAGATATTATCTTTGAACCACCAAGTAAAGCTGATACTCTAACAACTGCTTCATGGAAATTCTTATTAACTCTATGAAAACCATGTACTTCTTCAACCTCAAGTATCTCAACACCGCTATTAACATAATGTTCTGAAGTATCTAGTATGTATCTCCTAATAATATCCTCTAAAGCCATAGGCTGAAGCCATCGTCCATGGTACCTCCAAGAACCACACTTACTACATACTGTGATTTCAAAAACAGGTGTCTCCCTCAATAAACCCCTATACTTTAGAAAACAATCAATACAGTATCCATTAATTAATGGTTCTTTAGAAGACTCTTTCTTACCACATTTCACACAATATCTTACCACACTAGCCACCTTCAATAGATCTTTATTACTTGGGCATGGGGTACTCCCTCAATATATATAACGGCATTCTTATGTACCAGATTACGTTTTATGGCAGCATTAACGATCTTCTCTCCAACAAGATTAGCTATAGTTGATGCCTCTAATAGATCAAGGGCTTCACTAATTGTTACCTTCCTACCGCCATAGAAGTTGGGATCTATGTAGAAACTAGTATCGCCTTCACGAAGAGTTCTACCTAATAGTTCAGCATCACAAATAGCTACTACAAGCTCCCCCTCACCATGGAACTCCTTAACATATACCATGTCCGTTAATACATTGTCCACGATATTTTCATACCTCTACATCTCTATTATCCCATAATAAATTCTTAGGATTAAATCCCCTTTTTATACTAGAATGGTATTTAATAAAAACATTGATTGCTAGAAAGCAGTTAATGTAGTTTCTGCACCACATGCTAGGCATCTTAATTTGAAAACCTTACCAACTTTTTCTAAGACTGTGAATCTACTACCACACGTTGGACATAATACATAGTTCTTCACGAATCTATCAATAAGTCTATTAATTATTGTTGATGAGAACCTTCCCTGTAAAATTAATGCGCCAGATTCGTCAATAGTTCCAGGAACCGCTAATTCCTTCACAAAGTACCTCATTAGTAATTTAGGCTCTCTATTAAGTACATCTGCTATTTGCCTAAAATTCCTAATAATAATTCTATTACCGACGACTATAATTTCAGCTTTGGGAACCTCAAAAGGTTCTGTCTTAACTTGTTTCTTAGGAAGTTTTGCGTAAAGCCTATCAAGTAACTCTTCATAATCATAGTCTCTAATGCTTTTACTCAATCCATCCACCTCCCTGCATATATAGGAATTAAAGGGTATTAAGATATAATCTATATTTCGGTATACGATGGAAAGTCGATCTTGGTGGTCAACAGTGAAGAGAGTATACATAGAAACATATGGATGCGCACTAAATAAAGGAGATACATATATAATGAAGACAGTATTAGCTAGAAAAGGATACTCCATAGTAGATAATCCCATAGCCTCAGACATAATAATCATAAATACATGCACAGTTCGTATGGAAACCCAACAAAGAATGATCCATAGGATAAAGACATTATATAAGTTAGCGATAGAAAGAGATAAAAAACTAATTATAGCAGGTTGCTTAGCTAAAGCCCAACCATATCTTGTATCAAAAATTGCTCCAAACGCTAGCTTATTATCTCCACAGAATGTATCTAAAATCGATATCGTTGTCAGAGAAAGTAGTAAAGTTATATTATTAGATGGCGATAGAGACCGAAATACTATCGGTGTATGGTTAGAGGATAGAATAGGAATTATACCTATACAAGAAGGTTGTTTAGGAAATTGCAGTTTTTGTATTGTAAAGAATGCTAGAAGAAAATTATTTAGCTACCCTATAGAACATATTGCTGAAACTGTAAGGGAACTAATAAAGAAGGGGGCTGTAGAAATACAGTTAAGCGGACAGGATACAGCTACTTATGGAATAGACCTATATGGAAAACCTATGCTTCCAAAACTCATACAAAGAATCATAGAGACTCCAGGTAATTATATGATTAGAATAGGGATGCTTAATCCAGACACTGTAGAACCTATATTAGATGATCTAATAGAGGCTATGAGAGATCATCATGTATACAAGTTCTTACATATTCCTCTTCAAAGTGGAAGCGATAAGGTTTTAAAGATCATGAGAAGGAAATATACTGTAGATCAATTTAGACACATTATTAAAGAACTTCGTTCAAAACTCTCTAATATAGCTATTGCAACAGATATAATTATAGGTCATCCTGGAGAAGATGAAGAAGACTTTGAAGACACACTAAGGATTGTAAAAGAGCTTGAATTCGATAGAATTCATGTAGCACAATATACTATTAGACCAAATACATATTCTGCTTCGTTAAAACAAGTAAATAGTAAAATCAAGAAGAAACGTATGAAGAGATTTCTTGAACTTATGGAGAATATAGGCCTTAAAAAACATAGTAAATATCTTGGTAAAGTGGTAAAAGCCTTCGTAACCGAAAGGGGTAGGAATACATATATTGCTAGGCTCATCAATTATACTCCTGTAGTGATCAATAGCAATAAAGAAATTGTTGGTAAATGGATTAATGCCAGGATACATAAAATAACATTCTTCGATTTAAGAGGAGACGTTATTGGCTAGCTTATACTTATAAGTTCAATGACAGGATTGTACTCTCTAAACTCGTTCTCAATATACTTTATAAGTTTAAGTAGATCATTTATCCTAACAGGTAAGGAAGCAGGAATAACTCTTACAGATATGGAAATTTCCGACTGATCTATTTTCTCGATCTCTATCTGATTTTCCTGTATACGGAATACGGCTATACCTCCGCTTCTCATAACATTTGCCAGTCTATCAATAACTTCCTTTAATTCTATGGCTGGTGTTCTTTGAATTCTTATACGAATTGGTATAAATGGTGATGTTTCACGTATCGCTGAGTATAAAAGGAGGGAATTCGCAACATATGTCCTATTACCATATATATCTTCTATAGTTGATGAGAAAGGATCCATTGATATTATTCTACCATATATAGGTTTATGATATCCAGGTAAATTTATTTCTAGATATCTACCCTTGATGTACTTCACTAATTGTAGAGTTATGTATGCTGTAAATTCTCTAATTTCATAGAAAAATAGTATCGCAACTAATAAAGCAAAGATCACTATGATTACATAAGTTACAATTGATGGGACATAGCTTTGTATAATAAATAATGAGAAAACCACTATGAATATAGAATCCATGATCCTCATAATAGTGATCTTTGTACCTACGCCAATATAGCCTCTCTGATAAAGTGTTGTTAATAACCTACTTATAAAATATCTTAATACAATTATCGCCACTAGCAAAATTATAGCGGGAGCAAAGTCGTAAAGCACCTTCTCAATACTTGAAGGAGATATATTTGTTAGATTAAATACCATGAAGACTCAACCCTTAAAGTACCTAGTTATATCAGAGGATCTAGAAAGTATTAGTAATTGATATCCGCTTCTTAATACAGTATCTGGTAATGGAAAGAATATTTTTGTTCCATCAAATATCGTAACGATCTTTATATCATCAGGTAAGTTTAAATCTGCTATCTTTCTCTCAACAGCTTTATCCGTTTCTGCTAGTGTAACAATGTATATATAAGAATCACCTATTTTTCCAAGCTTACTAGGCTCTAATATAGAGTCTAAATAACTAGCAATCATAGATGCAATTATTGAAGGCTGACTAATAGGCACTCCTAGGCCTAATTTCTGCAATAACTCGGCAATCCTTATATCGGTTACCTTAGCTATGCGAAACGGGATATTATACATTCTAGCTATTGCTAATGCAAATAAGTTTATTTCATTACGACCAGTAAGTGCAATAACCACATCAATTTCATCCATTCTTACATCACTTGTATAAAGACTTACATCAGTAGCATCTCTATCAATAACTACAACATCGTATTTTAATGCAAGGTCTTTCCGTCTAACAGGATCTTTCTCTACAACTATTACCTCATGCTTTTTAAGATCTAGTTTTGACAACAGTTCTTCAGCGACAGCTCCTCCACCAATTATCAAGATCCTCAAAATATTCACCATTTAATAATCTAAATACTCTATTGATTAATCTACAAATTCTACTTATATACTATACTAGACTAAAAGTATAACTTCATTGAATTATTAAGTTTAATCAATAAAGAGCTTCCGTGTATCTCTTACCAGTAGCCAATGCAATAACTAGCATTAACTGTACGTATTCTAAGCGGCCAAACAACATTAAAAATATTATAGTGGCCTTTACACCAACTGGAGCGGTTGGAGATACAACATTGGTACTTAGGCCAACACATCCCGCTGCCGATGTTGCCTCGAATAATGTATCTATAAAACGATATCCATGGGCCGCCATGATGACTGCTCCACCAAAGATCATTATCATGTGTAAGACAACAATTAGCAGAGCCTGAGAAATCTCAGGCTCAGATAGCCATGAACCATCAATTGTCATTTTTCTCTCAATAGGGGCTGCTATGACTGATTTTAATGCCGCATCCTTTAGCTTTTTAAAAATTATAAGGAGTCTAATAGATTTAATACCACCAGCTGTTGAAAACATCATGCCTCCTATAAACATCCCTGCAATTAATATAGCTTTACTTGTATCAGTTAAATCAGCTATCGACCCTATACTAAATCCCGTTGTAGTCATACCAGATATTAGATTAAAGCTTCCAGCAATAAATGAATAATATAAATCTGTTTTTTCAACAAATACGTATGATAGAATCATTATTGCAACCAGGAAGATCATTGATATAACATAGGTTCTAAATTCTTCGCTTCTTTTAAGAATAGAGAATTCGCCTCTAAACATTTTAGCGATTATGTAGAAGTTCATGCCTCCTATAAACATGAATATCATTACTGGTACATACGTTATAGGTGATCGATCGTATATTACTTGGTATCCGGCATCGTATGTAGACATTCCTCCAGTAGCTATTGTCGTTAGTATGTGATTAAATGCTTCATAGAGATTCATACCAGTATATATGTATGATACCAATCCCATTAGTGTAAGCACAATATAGATTTTAACAAGTGCTTTAGCCGTTTTATAGAACGTAACTTCTATCTTAACAGGTCTTTCAACACCATATGCCGTCCGACCTATACGGTAGAAGTATGGAAATATTACCATAGCAAATACTACGAATCCTAGTTCACCGCTCCATTGCATAATACTTCTCCATGTAACAATTGATGGTTTCATGTAATCAATGCCTCTTAATACAGTAAAACCAGTACCAGTAAAACCACTTACACTTTCAAATAAAGCATCAATAAATGGTATCTTTATCGTATACATTAGTATTATAGATGACTCTAATGAAATGAGGAACCATGCAATAGATACAACGACAAGACTATCTAATAATGAAAGTGCTTCAGCTTCAACCTTAGATGAAATAAAGCCTATAAGTAAAAAGAATGCTCCACCAATTAAGAATAACCAAGATACTTCATATCCAGTCAGAAAATCTATTAGAGGTACAAATAACATTAGTGCACCGAGAACGCCCTCAAGACTACCAATAATCTTTAATATTCCTTTCCAGTTCAAAATGTACACCGAAGCACCAACATAAATACCTAGATGTTATTTTATAGAGTATGTTTAAAACGATTATTCTAGATCTATGGAGGATGTAATGGCAATACTATGATCCTTTCTGGACAGTATTTCCTAGCTATATACCCAGCTAAATCATATACTTTGTAAGCTCTCTCAAGAACTACAGCGTCACTTGTTATAGTCCAACGACCTATAGATAATTCTAGAACCTTGACATCAGCTTTTCTAGCAACTATTATGTCTGCATTGGGCAAGAGATCCCTTAGTCTAGAAGCTAGTTCACCGCTATGGCTAACATTAGCATCAAGGATTATATATACTCTATATTTATCTATGAACCATTTGATAAGTGAAATAATTTTATTAATAGTATCTTTATTAACTGCTAATGCAACCCTTGTATGTAGACCAAGAAGATCTCTTATGAAGCCATCATCACATAAATATAGTTCTTCGCCGCTAATCACAGAAAATATAGTTGAAAATAGATTATATCCGTCAATAACAACTTCTACGTTTTCGGGTGGAACTAACGTCTTAGACATTATTGAACGGACGTAACTAGAAGAATGTACACATCTATAGAGAAGTAATCGTTCGCGTTTACTTAATAAATACCTTGTAGATACAGTATTAAGGGCAAGCTTATGAGGATAACCACGATCAAGCAGATATCTATAATCTTTGGCTGCTTCAATTAATTCTCTTCGCAACTATTCATCTCCGATAATATTCTTCTGAAACTATTAAATAACTCTTTAGAAGAAATATTCGATCTAAATGTTATGTGATCTTGTTTACCGCCGCCTCTTATATCAGGATACTTTTTAATTAATTCATTTAATACGGTTCTCAGATCTATAGGTCTAGTTAATCTCGCTGGATCGTAAAATACTTCTATATATTTACCTGAATCATAGAATATTATAGCTCCTCTCCTAGAGATATTTAAGGCTAGATCACGGTAGAAGCGATGATCTCCTATGTCATTATAGAGGTATATGATTTTATAACCACATACCTCAATAAGTTCTTGGGCCAGCCTATCTTCATACAATTTCATTAGCTTTTCTCTGTATCTTGATAGAATCTCTTTTGTCTCAATGTATTCATCGTAAAACTTTTCAATACCCGGCAATATTTGTTTAGGACTTGTTTTTATCATTGAAGCTATTTTTTCAATAATATTTTCAAGATTGTAAGAATATTCGGGTATACGGGTTCCAGCAATATATTCAAGTCTTATTACTCCATCCTGAATCTTTTCAACATCAATTATCTTAATTCCTCCGACTTCTCCTGTATTATGAAGATGAGTACCATAACACGCTTCAGCATCCCATCCTGGTATTTCTACTATTCTAAGAGTCTTAGATATAACAGCTCCTCCCTGGTATATTTTTATACCATATTTTTTCTCGGCTTCAAACTTTCCTAAGTAGTTAAAACGTAGATCTATTCTTTCATCAACGATCTTATTTGCTAGTTCCTCGATCTTCTTAATCTCTTCACCAGTAAGCATCCTATAATGAGTAATATCAAGTCTTCCCTTCTCAATAGTTTTTTCAGCACCAGCTTGCCATACATGATCTCCTAGAATTCTGCGGGCCGCACCTAAAATAATATGTGTTGCCGTATGATGTCTCATGAGTCTATATCTTCTTAACCAATTAATATTGCCTTCAACAATATCTCCTTTAGATAAAATTTTGCCTACATCTTTTTCAAGTTCATGGATAATTACTTCTCCATATTTGTAGACTTTCTTTACTTTAACTCTAGTATTATCTGGTAATACAAGATGCCCTGTGTCATGATCTTGTCCGCCGGCTAATGGATAGAAAGCACTTTGATCAAGAATTACATAATTATTTTTAATACCTATTACTTTAGCTTTAAATCTTCTAAGATAAGGATCTAAATGAAACAACTTTCGTGTTTCTGGAAAACCTGATACCCAATCAACTATTTCACTAGGCAAGGAATGTTCACGATATTTTTGCAACATTTTCGGCTGCCCATGTTTCTTGGCAACTAGAGAGTAAAAGTCGTGAGGTATACTGATCTCTACTCCATGCTCTTTAGCTCTATTAGCTATCATCTCAGGAGGTATTCCATGGGAATCATAAATTCGTACTAAGTCATCTATTCCAAGGCTTCTCTTCTTTTTAATAATCTTATCTACAATCCTTACTCCTCTATCTAACGTCTCCACATATTTTCTGATCTCATTACTCAGTACATCAAGGATATAGTCTCTATGTTTTATGAAATTACTATATACATATTGGTCTCTCCAATAATCGATCATTTCCTCCATAAGCTTAATGGCTAGCTCCTCATATTCAGACGGTACTATGCCTAGCTGATATAAAGCTCTGAGACTTCTTCTAAGAACAAGTCTAGCTAGGTATCCTTCTCCAGTATTTGACGGTACTATTCCATCAGACAGCATTAATGCTAATGTTCTATAATGATCCAATAAGGTATAAAGTAAAATAGCTTGTCTAAGTTCTTTATAATAATCTAAGTAACCATAGCGACCTAGATACTTTCTTAATTGATCTAGCGATCCTATATCCATATCGCTAAGCTTATGGACAATACTTTTTAATGTATGATAGTCGGGTTCATCTATACCTAATATGTCCTTGTATCTATTCAATAGATCGCTAAATATTGTATGAAATGCTGTAGGTGATCTTTGTGTAAACCAAGCAATTCTTTCAATACCATAGCCTGTATCAATAACCCTTATATTCATTAAAGAATAATTACTGTTTTCAACTCTATATTTCATAAAAACAAGTGTAGCTAGTTCAAGGCCGTCAACAACAACTTCATATGCTGGACCAGCATTACCTCCTCCTTCCCACCACGAAGGTTTAAAGACTATATCTTCCTCAGGAATACCAATGTCTTTCGTAAAAAAATTATATGCATACTCTAACGTTTCATCAACCCAATAGATATAGTTATTTTCTTTATTGAAAGCATGATGACCGCCCATTTCAAATGATGACAAATGTCTACCAAATGTTAAACCAACCTCATCAATATCTTCAAGTCTGATGCAAGGTTGCACTATTACTAATGGATTATATGGAGGATCAACGATGCCCTCGGTGACAGCTGGTTGAAACACTATAATACTTGCTATTGTAAGATATAGATCATTTCTCCATCTAGCAAGAACAGGATATGGATCAACATATCCGTGTCCGTTTCTACGGAAGAAATCTATGAATTTCTGTCTAGCTTCATTAAGCGATAGATTTCTAACCTTAGGATAGTCTTTAAAGAGAAAGTCGTATTTACTACATGGTCTATCTGGACACCTATCTCTAGGTATAAGGCTCCAGAACTTTTCACCACAAACTCTACACTTATACTCTTGATAGCCTAGAGATTTAAGGAATTTACCGAAAAACTCTGGTTCATCACTCATAGCTGGCAATTACTAGCCCTCTTAAAAAGACTAACCAAATAAGGCTCCAAGACCAGCTGATAAGTCCTCTTCAGTAAGCTCCTCCTTCTCTTCCTCCTCTTCAACTTCCTCCTCTTTCTTCTCCTCAG
>CAZITZ010000015.1:0-3920 GCA_964542295.1 uncultured Desulfurococcaceae archaeon | reverse complement strand
GTAAGCTCCTCCTTCTCTTCCTCCTCTTCAACTTCCTCCTCTTTCTTCTCCTCAGTCTCAGCAGCTGGAGCCGTTGCAGGAGCTGCAGCCGGGGCCATGGGTAAAGCTGTTGCTTGTTCAAGTACTTTATCTATATCAACTTTCTTTAATGCGGCTACTAGAGCTTTTACTCTAACTTCATCTACTTCTATACCAGCTGCCTCTAAAACCTTCTTTATATTTTCTTCATTTATCTCCTTATTAGCCGATCTTAATAGTAGGGAAGCATATATGTACTCCATAGCCTATTCCCCATTCTATATTGCTTTTTACTATTCGTGGATTCATACTAGGGCTATAGGGTGTTTTAAATTTTTATGTAATGAAATACAGGAAAAACATGAGCTAACCAAATAAGGCTCCAAGACCAGCTGATAAGTCCTCTTCAGTAAGCTCCTCCTTCTCTTCCTCCTCTTCAACTTCCTCCTCTTTCTTCTCCTCTTCAACAGGCTTAGCCGGTACAGTAATCTTAACTTCCAAACCGAGTTCTGGTGCTTCTTGAGCAATCGCAGCTGCTAGCGCTAAGGCCTTAGCGATTGCCTTAGTAAGTACATACTCTGCATTCTCTGGAGTTATATATCCTGTCTCGGCAGATAGTGCTAGTGCTCTCATATATGCCTTCTTAATAGCTAGCTCTAGAGCTTCAGGTACATCCCATGCGATCTCTGCACCCAAAGTTAATGCATTTAAGTATGCCCTAGCTATATTATCCCTGTACTCATCAAGATCTAATATAAGTTGATCGCCTGGAATAATGAGCCCATCTTCATAAACAGCTTTAACTCTAATCCTAACCTCCTTTAAAGCAATACCTAGTTTCTGTAACAGACTAGCTAATTCCTCTGAAATTCTATCACCTGGTTTAGCTACACGTGTATCTTTAGCTACCCATATAGAATTAGCTTGCATCCTAACAGGTATCTTAAGTTTACTAAATGTACTCAATATAGGGCCTGGCGATAATCCTGTATTGCCAGCAGGTATTATTATTTCTTGATCAGTAATGTCGCCAGGCTTGAAATAGGTATATGTTTTTTGCTCCTCAAGAAGTAGTGCTAGCTCAAAGGGATTAAGATTAGTGAACATTATAAGGTTCTGTCCTTCAAGCAGTTTAAATAATTCCTCATTCTCGATACCGGCCTTTTTCAATGCCAACTTCATGAGAGTGTTCTTCGTAACTCTAAATACTACTTTCTTCAATAACCTCTTCCTAATTTGCTGAAGCTGTGCAGTTGGTAATCCTTCTAAATAAGCTAATCCAATAACTTTATGCTTCTTAATAAGATCAACTAATTCCTCAACTTCTCTTATTTTCCATTCCGGTATCCTAGAAGCTCTTGGCACTCTTTTTGTTATTAAAGACATAGCGCTATCCACCCCTATGTACTACCTACTTCTACTGGAGGCCCCATAGTGGTTTTAATAATTATCTTAGAAATATTATGGGCTGGATTAGGTAGTTTAGCCTCTAGACTAGACAATACAGCTAATGCATTTTCAGCTATTTCCTCAGGGTCCATATCTTCTGTCCCTATACGACACATGATCTGTGGTTGATCTTTAACTCTAACAAATATAGCTCGCCTATACCTATTCATAACAGAAACTATATCAGCTGCTGGTGGAACTGGGACAGGAATCTTTCCACGAGGACCTAGAGCTGGACCAAGTATTCTACCAGCAAGTGCCATTAGATCGGTTCTTACAAGAACCCAATCACATTCTTGAGCAATCTTCTTAGCAGTTTTTCTATCAATTCCAGTTAGCTCGGCTTTAGTGATAACCTTATATGCACCTGCTTCTCTAGCCTTTGCAGCAGTCTCTCCATCAGCTACCACACATATTTTTATATCTTTCTTAATTTCCCTTGGAAGGAATATTGTCTCTCTAATTCTGCCTTCGGGGGATCTAGGGTCTATATCTCTTAATACAATAATTATTTCGATGCTTTGCTTAAATCTTCTCTTAACACTATTCTCTATAGCTTTCTTAACAGCTTCCACTATCTTATCCTTAGATATAGCTACCATAACCTAGACTACACCTCCTCTTCCCATCTAGACTCATACTTGGCCAATATAGCATCATATAATCCTTCATTAACTTCACGGGTAACTTGTTTAGGATCCTTACCATCAACAGTGATACCTATACTACGTGCACTACCCAATATAGTCTTTACTGCAGCCTTCAAAGTCTTAGCAGTAAGTTGTTCTTTCTTAAGTAATGCTATTTCAATGATCTTCTCAAAAGGAAGATCTCCTATTTTCTGATGAGCAGGATCACCGGGTGGTCTGGATGCACCTACAGCCTTCAGTAGTAGTGCAGTGGTTGTTGGTACACCTACTTTTACTTCAAACTTCTTAGTAGCTGTATCAACAATGATCTCTACAGGTACGGTTAAGCCTTCGAAATCCTTTGTAGCCTCATTAATAGCCTTAACAACCTCAGCTACATTAATGCCGAGAGGCGATAATGATGGGCCTATGGGTGGTCCGGGTGTAGCCTTCCCACCCTCAACTAATATCTTAACACTCTTCTTAGCCATACCTAACCACCACTTTTAACGGGTTTTACGTAGTCACCAGGGACTGTAATTGGTAATGGGAATTCAGCCTCTAAAATACTTAACACTACTTCATTCTTCCCCCTATCAATACTTACTATACGGGCCTTCATACCACGGAAGGGCCCGGCAATAATTTCTACAATATCTCCCTCCTTAATCATCTCAATTATGGGCTTAGGCTTAACGAGTTTCTCGATCTCATCTGACTTTATGATGCCAAAAGCCCTGCCCTTAACATACTTTAAATCCTTTATAAGAGGATATACAACATCTACTCCAGGAGCTTCAACTATTACATAACCCTTTATGCCAGGAGGAATTATGAGTGAACGTGCATTAATATTTAGTAACCTAGATCTATTCTCCATAATAAGAGCTACATCAAGCTCTCTACCAGCAGTTGTCCTTACAGCATAGTAGTTTGATGGCCTATCACTAGGTTTATCACTCAAGCTCGCCCAATCCTCCAATCTATTGTGTAGGAAATAGGAATGTAGCGAATATTATACGTACTATGAATGCAATGCCTCCAACAAGCGTTAAACCAAGTAGAGACATCTTTAAAGATAACATATACTCATCTGTAGTAGGTTTTCGTGCAAGTATCAATATTTTTCTCCATGAATCTATTAATTCCCTAAATCCCATACAACATCAACTCTATGTATTATCTAGATTTTTGCGGCAATATCTTGTCTAGAAAATCTTCAACGTTAAAAGGCTTTATATCTTTATAGTCTTGCCCTATACCAAGAAATAATATGGGCTTCCTTAAAACATATACTATGCTAAGTGGAACTCCCCCCTGTTCGTATGCATCAGCTTTAGTAACAATAACACCATCTAATCCGATAGCATCATTAAAGAAACGTGCTTGCTCAACAGCGTCATTCCCCGTCAATGCATCTACAACAAGTATTTTTCGATGAGGCTTAGATACACGGACAATTTTCTTTAATTCTTCAACAAGATCTATATCTACATGCATACGACCAGCAGTATCCACAAGTAATACGTCGTAACCACGTTTTTCAGCAAAGACGACAGCATCAAAAACAATTGCCGCAGGATCCGCTCCATATTTACCCATAAATACCGGAAGACCCAATCTTTCACCATGAATCCTTAATTGTTCTTGAGCACCTGCACGGAACGTATCAGCTGCAACCATTAAGGGTTTAAAACCATAGTCCCTATACATATTAGCTAATTTAGCTATCGTAGTAGTTTTACCAACACCATTTACTCCAAGAAATACTATCTTGTATGGCTTATGCATCTGCGCCTCAGATAAAATATCTATTTCTTCGAC
>CAZITZ010000014.1:16005-18416 GCA_964542295.1 uncultured Desulfurococcaceae archaeon | reverse complement strand
ATAACAAGGTATCTATTGAAGATATTGGAGGAAGGAATTAAAGGTACTTTACTGGCTCTACCAGTAACGAAAGAAACATATAAGCTTGAAATATATGGTGCACCAAAGAACTATGTTAATAAACTTATTAAGATAGCTGAAGAAATGAAGGCTTTAAAAATACCTAAGAAGAAGGTATAGTTAAGATCCTTACTTTTCTCCTAACAAGTAAGAGTTCTCTATTAATGGACATATGGACTTGTTCTGTATCAATACGATAACCACATACCAGGCATTTATAATAATAATTAATTCTTCTTGCACCATTACTGAGTTTCTCGCTTTCAACAACAAGATACATCGGCTTACCGCATTTCTTACAGTAAAATCCTTTGCCAACTAGGCCAACCATATTTTAAACACCTCACTAAAGTTTCCACTATACCACTCTGTCTCCGGGTAGTGAAGATTATCTAGTATCTCCCTAAAAAGTACTAGTTCGAATAGATCTTAAGATATATTGATGAGAAATAATCAATACATTCATTATCTAAAAACTATAATATATGGAATACGTTAATGCTACCTAAGCCTAGGGCTGATGAAAAATGGGGCTAAAATATAGATTGGATAAACTTATGAAGATTATGGATGAAAAAGAGCTTGACGCTATATTGATTACAAGGCCTGATAATATACAATATTATCTAGGTATAAAGACAATTGCAGATTCTATATTAATACTTCATGTTTCTACAAAAGAAAACCCAACAGTGTATGTGCCTGTTCTAGAATACTATAGGTTTAGAGATACTATTGGTAAATATGTAGATGTTAAGGCCTTCTCAAAGACAATAAAGCTCATTGATGGAGTTGTAATTGAGAAGAAAGTCGAGGAAATAGTGTCGGAAATAGCTTCAAAATATAATAAGATAGGCACTGACTTAAGTGGTTCGCCAATAGCAATAACTATTAAAGAAGCTCTAAAGGAAAAAGCCATAGACATTATGAAAGATATTGTTGAGCAGAGAAGCATTAAAGAAGACGATGAAATTAAAAGTATACAAAAAGCTATAGATGCCACTATTAAAGGTATTAAAATGGCTATAGATAGTATGCATAAAGACATTACAGAAGCGTCTTTGGCAGGTATATTTGAGTACCGTGTAAGAATAGAAGGTAATGAGGAACAAGCATTCCCGCCTCTGGTACTATTTAAACCAGGTAATAGTTATCCCCATAATTTACCATCAACTAAAAAACTGGGTAAGAGAAACCTAGTATTAATTGATGTAGGTATTAAAATTAATGGATACTGCAGCGATCTTACTAGGACTATTCCATGGGGTAATATTAAAAGAGAAGAGTATAAGGTAATAGAGGCAGTTAATGAAGCTATTGAAAACGTTATTGACAAGGCAGAGCCTTACATGACTGGTGATGAAATAGATCGCATAGCTAGGAAGACTCTAGCAAAATATGGTTATGATAAATACTTTATACATGGACTCGGGCATGGACTAGGAATCAATGTTCATGAGCCTCCTTATCTAACCATAAAGTATGAGAAGAAAATAATTCCTAGAATGGTATTTACAATAGAACCAGGTGTATATATACCTGGAAAATTCGGAGTTAGAATTGAAGAAAATGCATTAATGACTGAAAAAGGCATAAAAATACTGTCAAGCAAATTACCTAGAATATTGCATCCTTGAAAAGAATAATTAAACCTAGAGATAACCGTGTGACTTTAGATACATCAAGAATTTTTCAACAAACTCTCTTTTACCTGCTATAAGTGAATCAATTCTATATAAGTCATCAACTCTAAAATCTATACTTAATCCATTTACATTTACAACCGTATAGCCTGCCTTAATAACGAACCCTGCTGCTGCCGCTATATCAACATTACGTAGTTTACCCGTATCATTATAAAACATAGACACTCTTCCTAAACCAACATAAGCTAGTTCAAGAGATGCGGAACCTAAAATTCTCAGTCTATAACCTGGCATATCGTGTATAAAGCAATTCAGTATCTTAAAGAATTTTGGATTACCCGTATATACAACTATTGAACCCATGCTTTTTCCTGATCCTTGGTAAAATGTGTTATCGATCCATATTTTATTATCAGAGAAACTATAGATCTCTCCTAAAAATACATTAGCTATAGCGCCAGCAATTAGTTCGCTGAAATAAGGATTATTCATTGGAGCTATAGCTATTGATACTGCTGCAAATGGTATAAGAGACACATAATTCATACTGCCATCAAGAGGATCCATTACGATTACGTATTCTGGATTATTTGTAGTCTCGATAACACCTGATTCTTCAGTAACTATTTTTACAGGTATTTTTTCATGTTTTATTAAGTCTATAGCTATATCTTCAGCTATACGATCAGCTTTTCTAGTCTGATC
>CAZITZ010000014.1:8280-15905 GCA_964542295.1 uncultured Desulfurococcaceae archaeon | reverse complement strand
AAGATACTATTAGTACTTAGATCTATTGAAGTCAATCTACTATCTCTTGATGGAAATATATGAATTACTTTCTCTTTATCAGTCAGTAAGGGTCTTCCAGGAGGAATCTCTTTAATCAGATCAGAACCTATTGGATGAAACAAGTCTCCCGAAACACTTGATCTTATTAATAATGGAGGATTCACTTTATTTAGATCATATAATCCAATGGGTACTAAGTATTTAAGACTCATGAGATTACCTATGTCAACAATTGTATTAATACGTGGAAATTCATGTGTCCTTAAAACTCTTCTGAGTAAAGCTTCATGACTAGGCCTAGTTTTAGTCGGATCTATTTTTAGCTTCCATAGATAATCTCTGTATACTCTGATCATATAATGATTTTTAATGTCATGAATATCATATCTTTCACTATAATCTTTTATAATTCTAAGAGCTTCTTCATATACTATAGGATTTACCTTTGAATTAATGACATTGCCTACTATAGCATACTTAATGTATGCTTTAACTGGATAGCTCCTTGTTGATTCATCAACTTGTATAGTTATTCTCTTTAGTCTCAATTTGCATTACCCACCTGTACTGTAATATCTAGATGTATCTAAGTAAGTTATAGTTAAATAAGATGTTTAATTCAAATTATTCCAGTAGTACGTTGAGGTTATATATGTATGGCAAATATTGATTTAAATCTTAGGCTTGGTAAAGAAGCCGTTATTGAGGGTCGCGAAGACACTATTCCATTCATTCTTAGTGTAAAAGGTACAAAATCTACATCGCCTCCATTAGCATTCTTCATAGTTATTGATACAAGTTATTCTATGGATGGTGAAAAAATATTTAGAGCTAAAGAGGCGGCTTTAAAGGTTCTTGATCTACTTAAGGAGGATGATCTAGTGTCGATATATGGGTTCAACGGTAAAATAAAAAGAGTAGTCACTGAAATTAGAGCTTACGAAAGAGAGTTATTAGAAAAGGCTATTGTAGGTTTAACGCTAGGCAGTGGAACAAACATATATGCAATACTGGATCATATGGCTAAGGATGCGAAGACAGTAATGGGAAAGGGTAAAGTCGCTGGTATTAGAGTTATTTTTATAACAGATGGCGAACCAACAACAGGCCCTAAAAAACCTCGTAAAATTCTTGAGGCAGCACGAAGGCTTAGACAAGCAGGTGCATCGGCTTTAGTTATAGGTGTGGGCTTAGACTACAACGAGAAGCTTCTTCTAGACATATCCGATACATTAAATGGAATATTTGTTCACGTTAGCAAGCCTAAAAGATTATATGAAACGCTTATGAATTATACAAGAGCAGCTAAAGAGATTAGTGGCCGTGATGTAGTTATAGTTATAAGATCTAGTCCAGGAGTCAAAGTTATTGTTTATGGTAGACATCCAAGAATATCTCCTGAGGGAATAGAAATACCTATTGGTGATATACACTATAGAGAGACTATAGATATAGTAGGCGACTTCATAGTCCCTCCATCGGCTTCGGGAGAAATATTTCTCGGAGAAATTATTGCTAAATATATCAATCCTGAAACTAAAGGTCAAGATTACATATCACCAATAAGTATCAAGACAAGAATAGTCCCCGTCCATATGGCTCCAGCAGTAAGGGTTTCAGAAACAGTATATGCAGAGGCCAGAGTCTTAAAGGCTGCTGAACGATTAAGAGAGAGTCTTGATAGGCATAGAACCTCGGAAATAGCTAGAGAGCTTGAAGAAATTATTGAAGCTACAATGCAACTTGGAAGTGAAAGTCTTTATTCTAGAACATTGAATATTAGAGATAGAATAGAAAAAGAAGGTGTAACACCTGAGGCCACAAAAGAGTTGGCTTCACTCATATCTCGCCTCATAAGTGGTAGAGTGAAGGAGGAAGGTGAAAAGGAGTGAGTGAAACAGGTCCAACATTAAATTTAACAATAGTTAGAAGTAACTTCTTTATTCCACAACAGTCATGGGTTCTTAAACCAGGCGAATATATTCTTGGTAGATTTCCAACTAATGATATAGTTATACCCGATCCCTATGTTTCACGTAGACATGCAAGAATTTTTTACCGTGATGGAAAATGGTTTATAGAGGATCTAGGTAGTACTAATGGAACAATTGTAGATAATGAGGATATTCGTGGTAAAGGAACACGTGAATTAAAAGATGGGTCAGAGATTG
The DNA here is from genome assembly GCA_964542295.1 of uncultured Desulfurococcaceae archaeon. Classification (GTDB taxonomy): domain Archaea; phylum Thermoproteota; class Thermoprotei_A; order Sulfolobales; family Desulfurococcaceae; genus CAZHDB01. The sequence goes on along the minus strand of CAZITZ010000014.1, from coordinate 13,713 downwards.
TAGTTGGTTTAACGATATTAAAAGCATCTTTGGCCATGTAATACATCTAACCATATTTACCTAACTTTACATCTTAAGAATATGGAGGATATGTAGATGTGAAGAAGTTTATAGTATATAGTGGTATTGATGAAGCGAGTAGGTCTTTCAGTGATCCTATTGTATTTTCTAACATTATTCTTCGTGAAAAAAATACTGTTTTGACTAGAAAAAATTATAGAGATGCATATGAACAACTAATCGTTTATTCTATGACTGCTTTACAGAAGGAAAGTATTGTTTATGCTAAACTGACTGAGTTTAAGAATAGATGGGTTCTTCGAGTACTAGCATATGGGGAATTTTTGTTAGCTTGTATTTTAGAACATAAGGATTATAAGACTCCAGTAATTGGACAAGCCGCTACAGATTATGTTCTTAGGTCATTTTTATCAGAGAATCCAATGATAAAGCTAAGAGCTAGTGAGATCCCGATTAACGTGTTACCTGATCAAATAAAGATCCATATCGAGAAATGTATTGAAGAGAAAGGAAAGAATAGACCTCCATACTACTGGGTTAATAGAATGTTATATAATATTAAAATCGAGAGATTGATAACTGATAAAGGTGCATATATGTATGTTCTTGAAGGGCACGACATCTTTGGTAGGAAATACGCTATCAAAGTTCCTCGTGAAAAATCTAGTGATGGTAAGCCCCTAGCTATAGGTGGTAGTATAGACTCTCTTATGGATATTATGAGAGGTATTATGAATAGTCTTGAAGTAGCTCTTAGTACTAGAGAAACCATTAGGGAAGCATTAGTAAGCCGTGGATATCGCGAAGAACTTGCAGACTATATATTAGTCTATAGAGAATATATCCTTAGGCCTAAAGCTATAGTCTTGTTACGTGATATGTATTCTGAAGAAGAATACTCAGAAATACCTCCCATCATTATAGAAGACTATGCAGATAAAGGCGATCTAGAGACACGTATTAGGCAGAAAAGGCTGGATAGCCGTGAATTAGCATATATAGGAATACGTATGGCAGGCGCTCTTTCACTTACTCATATCAATAAATACATTCATATGGATGTAAAGCCTCAAAACATACTTCTTATAAGTAGTGAAAAAGAACCATATGGTTATAAGCCCGTATTGACAGACTATGTTGGAATACCTCATGTTCTTGAAAAAACGACTGAATTAAAGAAAGCAACGCCCGAATACGCTGATCCATTAGCATTGCTTAAGGGAAGTGTAACGTTTTCCTATGATCTATATAGTCTTGGAAATACATTATACTATGCATTTACTGGTACAAAAATCGGGTCTAGACTACTGCTTAACTTGATAATACTTAAAAGATACTATGGATTGCCAGCTCCATTAAAAGTATTTCTAGTAGATAACCCAGATCTTGTTCCACTGGCTCATAAATTAGAGGCTTTATTTAACCAATATAGTTCGTCAACACGGAAACCATCATTATCAGAGTTCATAACTATAATTAATAGTTATATTAGGGATATTGATCAAAAATATTTTGGCAAAATGAGGAAGTTACCAGAGAGATTATATAGTATTATTTTGAGGCTCTTGGAACTAGATGAAGAACATCGTTATCCTGATGCGGTTGCATTCTGGATAGATACGGTTAAGGCTTTAAAGGATATTGGATACACTAATTTAATTCCGCATAACGCATTCTAGCGCTACCAGGCATTAGCCTCTTTGTAAATACCTTACTTGACATTACGTAGATTTTCCATACATATTAATTCTTTATCTATACTGATAGGAGAGTATATATTGCAATGTTATATTTATACATGTATGTAGGTAGGAAGTCCTGTAAGGGTGTGTATATAAAGTGGTTGAAAGAAGAAAGGTTCAAAGAACAGGATCGTCTTCATATATAGTTACTCTTCCTAAAGAGTGGATTGATAATATTGGAATTAGGCCTGGAGATTATGTATTGGTTTATGAACATGGGAATAAATTGATCATTACGCCTACATATACCGAAGCCCAGCAATTGACTAGTGAAGTAAAGATTACATCGCCTGATGTAGGTATTGAAGAAATATTTCGTGTTGTTGTAGCACAGTATCTTGCAGGCTATAACACCATATCTTTAACATTTAAAGAGAATATACCGGGTCTTGCAAGGAAAATTAGTGAATTAAAGAATCTTGCACGTGTAAAGCTTGCTGGCATAGAAGTTGTAGATGAAACCTACAATACCCTTGTATTAAAGATTCTATTGAATCTCGAAGAGCTTCCATTAATGAGAGCAATACGTAGGTTACATCTTATAGTTAATAATATGCTTAATGATGCTATAAGAGCATTTCGTGATGGTAATAAGGGGTTAGCTGAAGCTGTTATACAACGAGATGATGAAGCCGATAGATTTCATTTTATGATAACTCGGCAATTAGCTCTAGCCCTTCTAGATATTAGGATAATGCATAGTCTTGGAATAACAAGTCCCGTTGAAACAATAAACTATAGGATTCTGGCTAGAAATCTTGAAAGGATAGCCGACCATGCTGTAAATATAGCTCGTAGAGCATTCCAAAGACCTGAGAAGTGTAAATATTGTGATGATATGTCTGATTTTGGTGAAAAGGCTATAGAACTATTCAATAAATCAATGGATAGTATATATAGGCTTAGTCGAAGAACTGCAGAAGAAACGATCAGAGAATCCGCTGCATTAGTTAATAAATTACAGGAACTTTTATCGAATAAAATACTAAGAGATACCGAGATAACTGATTTGGAGAAAACAACTTTATCAATGATCTATGATAGTCTTAGAAGAATTATAAGATATAGTAGTGGTATTGCAGAGGCAACATTAAATATTAAAGTTTCAAGAAATAACGTTGTTGAAATAAAGTAGAGTATCAATGCTTAATCACGCAATCCTGGACTGAAATTATATCTGGCAGAGCCAAAATAGACTGGAATAAACTGTATACCAATTCATTGAATAATTTAATATAGTGAGATAACCGAATAGAATAGAACTTCCTTATTCTTTCAACAAGACACCATAAACTATTCTCTTTTTAATTCTTTCCCAGTTTTTTCTTTTGACAATTTTTTTCTGACTACTTTCTATGTCACGTATGTATGTTAGAATAGCATATCTTATGATATCACTTCTACTTCTACCGCTTCTTTTTGCGATTAGATCTATTTTCTCTATAAGTTCCTCATCTGCCTTAAAAGTTATAACTCGCATCGGCGTCTTGATCACCTATATGTATAATTTCTCTAGTAACTCTACGATTATCGAATATATTATAGAGGACTCTTTTCAGATAACTCTTGTTATTGCCTGTATTACTGTATTCTCTATTAAGGATCTGTACATATGAACGCTAGGTTTTTATAATATCTATGTATAGAGTCGTTATTAGGAGAATACATATGCCAACTATACACTTATCTCTTCCAGAGGGTATTTATAGGGAGCTTAAGAGATATTCTGAGTCATTAGGTGTACAAATGACCGATCTTGTAAAGTTTATGATAAATAAAGGTCTTGATGAATTAAGGGAAAAGTACGGCTATAATAAAGATGAGGAAATAGTTAATACATTAAATGTTATTATGCATAGCATAGAGAATATTGAGAGGAAAATTACATTACTTGAGTTAAGGATTAAAGAGAATGAGATAAAGATGAAGGAATTTATGGATTCTGTTGATAATAGAATATCTGATATGGAACTAACACTTCAAGAACTTCAAGAACCAGTTATAGAGCCTGAGTTCATAGAAGCTGAACCCAGAAGAACAAGGAAAATTCGTACAAGACAAATATAATCAAATATTATTATCTCTAGAGGAATAATTAAATAAAGGACTCATTTCTAAATTCTAAATGTAGACCCCGGTGGCCCGTAGACACCCCCGAGTACCGGGGGTATTGGATGAATTCGGGACGGGTCTACTCCCGGCCATTATTACAATTCATTAACATCTATCTTCTAAGAAGTTTTATACTAAAGGAAAAAGAGTTAGAGAAGTATTTTTAATTAAATCATGGAATGTGTATGAAATGATTTCCTGTTTTTCTTTGATGGAATAATGTTTCTTTTAGTTTCAGGCTCAACATCTTTAAGTTCGAAATAGATTTGGTATTCATTTTCTCCAAGATCCATTAACTTCTTCTCTCTTACAAAGGCTTCAACAAGTTCATCTGGAATATTATCTAATCTTCCAAAGACATATGTGTATCCTTGCTGCTCAAGCCATTTAACGAGCTCCTCTTCAAGTCCAGCTTCTATGATTAGTTTTACAAGATCCCTCTTCTCAGAAGGCGAAAGCTTCACGATCATTTTCAAAACCCATTGTCACCTACTTAGAAAAACTGGGTCTACATGATATACTGTGTTGTTGGAGGTATAAAGGTTTTTGATTAACAAACTTATTATTAATAAATTCTATACCTGAGTATACCAACGATCCCTCCGAAGGTCTTCTTGATCCATGCTCCTTCGGGAATGTCTTCGCTGAGATAAACTGGTTTGGCACCATATTTCTTAGCTAATTCAGCCCATTCATGTGCATCTGATCTATCTTCATCGATAATTAAGGTCTTAATAGCACCCATTTGAAGTGCTTGTTTAACCTCCTCTTCACCATAAACTATTAAGCCATCATCTTTAGCTAAATGGAGTTTAAATTCTTCAACAGCTTTCAATGCATCAACATACATTTGTTCTTTTAGTATGTCACTTGCTTTCATAACCATTTCACGTAAGCCAGATTCGCCTTGATAGGCTACATCAATTAATTTTGGAAGTACGAGTTGTTTAAGTCTATAGTCAAGATAATTGCCTTCTAAAAAGTCATACTTGGAATATGCTGGGCCACCAATTAATATTGCCTTCAATTTACCCTGTTTTAGATATGGTTCAAACCTTTCCTTAGCATGATCAGCTACACGTTTATAGAATTCATGAACCATCTGCTCTATAATACGGTCAAAACGACGTTGACTTTGACCCCCGCGATGATGTTTACCTGGTATATAATCCTCTAATTCCTCTAATACCTCAAGTCTGCTACCTTTAAGTAATCCTATAGTTGCAGCATCACGTTCTACAATGATGAGGCCAACTAAATTGCTTTCAACAACCATTTCCTCAAGAAATTCTGTATGAAAATATTTGTCGGTTCGATAAAAGAATACTGGTACAGGATCAGGAGGTGCAAACATTATACATATAAAGTCCCTTGTATCCATATCTTCTCCGCAAAATAATGCTAAACCAGTTTCTGGCACTTTTGGTATCTTACTAAGTCTGTCCATAGCAGCTGATAATGCTCTTTGAACAGCATTACGTGTCTTCTTTAACTTAATGTTATCAGTAATAGCGTATTCTTGTCTCAATAAGCTAAGTACATCACTCATAGGTCTTCC
>CAZITZ010000014.1:7108-8180 GCA_964542295.1 uncultured Desulfurococcaceae archaeon | reverse complement strand
ATGTCTAAGGTATTGAAGACAAGCTATATTATACCTGATCTAAAAGTTGTTAGAGAAGCAGTTAATACCATTATGGAGTGTAAACTAGTTGTAGGAGCAACGGATACCTTATACGGTATATTTGCTAATCCATTTCAGTATAAATGTGTTGAAAGAGTTTACATAGTTAAAAAGAGAACGAGAAAACCAATACCTCTTCTAGCTGATAGTATTGATTCAATAATGGAGCATGTCGTCGTTGATAATAAGATCATTAAATTTTTAGAAATGATAGGATATGGTCCAGTAACTATTATTTTAAAGATAGATCATGGATCTAAGATAGCTGAGAATATTCATTTAAAAACTTTTAAAGTAGGTTTTCGTATACCAGCATCACAATTAGCTCGATTAATTGCTAAAGAAGTAGGTGGATTAGTTACAGGCACTAGTGCTAATATTAGTGGTCTTAAACCTGCTAGAACGGTCAATGAAGCATTTAGTCAGCTTGGCAATTCAATAGATCTCTATATAGACTCTGGCTATTCACCATTAGGTATAGGTTCCACAGTAATAGACTTAACTGAAGGATTCAAAGTTATACGTTATGGGGTAGTGAATCCTAAGATCTTGAAAAAATTATATGAAATGATATAATAATTATTAAAGTCTAATGGTGTTTATTGTGGTCGACGAAATAAAGCTTAGTACATGGAAAATCGCTGTTACCTTGTCAATAGTTGTAGTTATAATAGTTTTGTACACAATTTATTTCGGCATAGATCCAATGATATTATTATCAATAAACCCATTAATTCTCATATTTGCTATAACAGTATATACACTATCATGGTTTATATCAGGTATTAGATTAAAGATTATACATTCATCTGTAAGTAATAAAGTCTTAGGCTTATTAGATTATTTCTATGCTCGTTTATTAGGGGGACTTGTTGCGTATTTAACTCCATCAGCTATGGGAGGCGAACCTGCTAGAGCATATTATCTATCAAAGAAAACAGGTGATGATATAGCGACTGGATTTGCTATAGCTATATATGAGTTATTTATTGATATAGTCTTTATAAATGTA
>CAZITZ010000014.1:0-7008 GCA_964542295.1 uncultured Desulfurococcaceae archaeon | reverse complement strand
AGTTGTAATGATTATTCTCAGTACGGTGGCTATGCATTTATTTGCTGGGACAGTAATCTATATAATCTCGATAGGCTATGGAGGTACTTCATTATTAAATGCATTTCAAGCTTATTTATTTGCTTTAGCTCTTGGAGCATTACCAAGTCCTGGAGGAGCATTTGCCGTAGAATATGGTTTAACAATAACTTTGAAACCAATCGTTGTTGTTGCTTCCAGGGTTTTAACATACTTCTATACAGTAATAATAGGTCTATATGCTCTAACAAGAACTAGGCGTTAGGGATAATAATTATCTATTCTGAGTGGGTAATCTTATTATTGTGGGTAGACTTTACTAAAAACTATACCATATTGTTTACCTAAGTGATAATTAGTGGGATAGATAATGAATGATGAAAGTGTAGCTGTTACGGTTGTTGGAGGATTTAATATTATTATTCCATTAAAAATAGACCTAGGCAAATATAGGCCTCATGAAATTGAAAAGTGGGAAATGATATTTTTATTTAATAGGATCATAACTTATTCTCACGTCCTTAAAGTTATTAGTGATTATTGTAGCATGGGTGATTGGTACATTAGAATTAGATTTTATGAACAATGGGATAATCCTATAGATATGTATATTAAGATTATTAATGGAAGAAGATTCATATTACTTAACAGCGTTCCAGAACCTAGTAGGCTTATTGTTAAGTTTGTACATAATCCTAGATTTAGTAATGCAGTAATATTGATTATGAGGCCAAAGGATACCGTTGATATACCTAGATGGATCTATGAACTCGAGAAGATTGCTAGAAAACTATATCTTGAATTATCTCCTATAATGTATGCTCGTGGATTAGGTAGGTTAATAGGTATAAAGGTTAAGAGGGATAAAGAAAAGGGTTTATCGGTTAATTTATGTATCGATAAAGAACTACCTGGTAAGCAACGTATTGTTGAAAAAGGCTTAGAGATAATATTGAGTGGTATTAAGAAGTGTATCGAGTAATTAGCCCCTTTATTTAAATCTATATTATTACTGTATTTCGTTATTTGGAGGTGCTGATATATTGACTAAAGTAGTCCTAATAGTTCCATGTAATCCATGGGGATACATGGTTGAGGATATAATATCATTTGCAGTGAAAATAGCGAGAAGCTATGGTATAAATGTTACGTATACAGTTCTTTATTCAGTTGATGAGACTAGAGCAATAGTATCTATAAATAATAAGGACATAGTCTATGATGAGACAACTTTACCTAATATAGATGATTTAGTTGATCTAATAGTGATCTCGTCAACGCCGTCAGAGACTCTATCTAAAGACTATGTTGACGAGTTAGCTATTGAAGCCTAGGTTTTCTTACTAACTACTAGGTTATAGAAGGGGCATTCACTCCAATAATTAATGCATTTCTCTACCTGGTTCCTTGTTAGATATCTATTCTGTACTTTACATCTAGCAACGTATACTGTAGTAGCTTCTTCTGTCTCAACATATATGGTTTCATAGTGAGGGCATTCGGACTTCTTATCAGGAGATATGATGTATATAGGTAAATATATTGGTAAACCCTTTTTTCTACCAATAATATGGTTTTCATATTCTGCCAAAACTATCACCGTAACCAAATAGGGTTATGTAGCTAGTCATAGATAAGTATATTTATTCATTGCTTACAACAAATGTGTTTACTATAATAATATAAGGATCAAAAATAATATTATATTTTGGTGGTTGTCATGGAAAAGGAGGAGAAGCTTGAGAAAATAACAGTAGATTTAAGTAAGGTACCAGTATCACCAGTAAGTAAGAAAGATATACAGAGACTAGAAATGGCATTAATTATAGGTACGCTATATAGTCCCGAAGTACTTGAGCTTATAAGGGATCCTATTGAAAGAGCCACTTGGGTTGATAGCTTAGCTGTTGCAGCAGCTGCATTAGCTAGATCAAAAGCAGGCTATAGTATTGGACAGATAGCTGATGAAGTTGGTAGAAGCGAGACTTCAATCAGGGCTCATTTAACTGGTAAAACAAAGGCTGGACAATTAGTTCTTAAAACATATGAAAAGCTTGTACGTGGCGAGTTAAAGGTTGTTGTACCTTTTGCAGCAAGGGCTATAGCCGTACCTGAAGATATTGAAAAAAGAATTAAGGAACTTGAAGAAGAGAGAAAGAAGCTTCTTGATAAAGTTAAACAATTAGAAGAAGAATTAAAGAGTACTAAAAGGGAACTTGAAGAGAAATCTAAGGTTATTGAAGAAATTAAGAAGCTTGTAAGTAAAATCTAGATCTTAGGGCTCAATTTCACACAATATATATTTTTACCACTTACATTAATATTCATTTTAATGCTCGAGGCATTTAAGAAGTTATTATTTCTTTTTAATACAACTTGTATCTTAGCGTTATTATATTTATATATTCTTATACCATCAATACCCTTCTTTGCATCCACAACAACGTCCTTTACAATATCTATAATATCATTGACTGGAATATGAGTATTTGAATTAATTAATGATTTCGCTGAACCAAGCCATTTAATTCCTGTTTTTATATCTATAATACAAATTCTTTGTTCCAAGATCTCCCCGTCAAAACCTAATTCTCCCCATTCTACTATCATTGCCATTTGCCACCTCATATCTATTCATAAATGTACGATAAAAAAGGAGTTTATAAATATTTTTAGAGATAAAACAATACGCGTTAATAGAATGTATATACCTATCTATACGTTTTCATAAGTTGCTCAAGAAATCTAAATCTCTTAGCTGGATGAGGATGTGTACTAAAGATCTCTTTGAGCAAACTTGGTTTTTCATTCTTAATAATTTCAACTATTCTATCAATATCTCCTCTATAATAATAGGTTGTATATGGATCAATTGCTTGTTCAGGAGCTGATATGAAGAGAGCCTTTAATTGACCATATTTACTTGGATCGAGTCCTCTCTTCTTCAAGTATCCTGATGCAACCATGATCCTGGCCAGGGCCCTCATGAGATTTCTTGCACCATTTGGAACAGTATATGCAGAATGAGCATCTGCAAAGTATTCACGTAGTCTACTTAAATACAGTATTCCTAGATTTAATACAAACCCTATTAGTACAAGTAATGCTCCAAAACCAACGATTGCTATTGGTGTCAATGCCCCCTCTTCTCGTCTACTACTGAAACCTACAAGCCACCCCCATCTAACAAGGTACTCGCCTAGCCAAAGTATTACAGCTGGAAGAAGTCCTACAAGCATCATAACAGCTACATCACGGTGTTTTATATGTCCTATTTCATGGCCAACAACAGCTATAATTTCATCCCTCGTTATACCGTCGAGTTTAAGCAATCCCTCTGTAACTGCAACTCGGTAACCTGTTAATGGATTTCCATAAGCAAATGCATTAGGTATCTTAATATTTGCGATCATAGGCTTGGGCGGATTAATGCCACTACGGGCAGCAATGTCTCGAATTGCCTTTTGTAACCATTCTTCTTCTCCAGGTTCTAATGGTCTAACCTTATATATGGCATCAATAATGTATGGAGATATAAGCCATTGGAATAGATAGAATATTGCTATGAATACTGCTAAGGCTGTTATCGAAGGTGAGCCCATTAAAACCATTACTCCATAGAATACTAAAGCAGCAACAATTGTAACGAATAGAATTGTTACTATCATTGCACCATAAAGCTTGGCTAAACCCATATCTCTAATCCCCCATTAATCTAGTTTTACCTCTATCTCCAATATAGGCTTTATAGTAATACCTACTAACTCCCTTTTAAAAGAAACTCTAATTCATACAATTCTAGAGATACCAAGTAGGTTAATGGGGTTAGTGAATATGGCTTCAGCCTTAGCAGTTGTTGTAATGGATAATGAAGGAAGAATAATAGATTATGCAGCGCCATTAGACATAGGCTTCTCAAAGATAAAGGAGGCTACAAGGATAGGATTTGACATATATCGTACGGTATCATTTATACTTAAGAGTTTAGGCTATGATCTTCCAAAGAATATAACTATACACTATCCTGATACAGAGATAGTCGTCATACCTAAAGGCAATCATGTCGTTATATCGATAACATTCGATCTCATGGAAGCTCCGAAGGCTATTACTCCAGAAGTAGGTATTACAAGTACATAATGGTTTTTTATAATGTATTATCAAAATATAAATTGTTATAGAGTCAATTATTTTTAAAGAAAATAATTGCAGAATCAATAAGGTGTGGGAAGTTATGGTTAATGATTTATTTTCAGTACATGCTAAGAGACATATACTTAGGAAATATCTAATGAATATTGAAAGAAGAATAGAGTATATAGGATATCGATTAGAGAAAGATGATGGAACACATGCTAGAACTCTTTATTGTGAACTAAGGAATCTATTAAGAATAAGGAATACATTGATAGCCGAGCTTGAGGATCTAACTTTGAGTGTTATAGGCAATAGCGTACATGGTATTGAAAATAAGTATATAAGGATGTAAGTTAGAAAACATCCCTTATCTATAAAGCCTAAGATAATTTCTATAAATACTTGCTCTAACGTTGCTTATACTTATATCCTTTGCCTCAGCTAGAAATTTAATGGTATCCTTAACAAGTTCCGGAGACATTTCTAAACCTCTATATCTATATGGTGCATCACTTTCAGTTAGGATAATATCCAGTGGAGCGTATTCTAGGATTCTTCTATGTTTAGCCTGAATTTTCCATGCCGGATTAGCACCTATATAGTAACCCTTATCCGTGATCTCATCAAGAAGATTTATTGGCCCAGTATACCAGTGAAAATAGGCCTTATCGATATCGTATCTAATTAGCAGATCAAGTACCTCTCTCCAAGTACCAGCCGTATGAAGATTAAGTAGTAGATTATATTCACGAGCTAGTTCTAAGAATTTCTTGAAGAACATTCTCTGCTTATCAATTGTTTTAGCTACAAACCTCGTATCAAGTCCTACTTCTCCGAGACACCTTATATCCTCCTTATCAATGATCTCAGTAATTTTCTCAAGATCCCCTATAGCGGCTTCTCCAATGTTCCATGGATGAATGCCTATACATGGCTTTATGAAATCATATTTCTTGGAAAGTTCAATAGTCTTATAGCTAGTTTCAAGATCATCTGATACTATTACAAGGATATAATCATATTTAAACTCTAGGATTATCTCTTCATCAAGTTCATGTCCATGATTATGCATGTCAATATATTTCATGATAATCACCAGCTTATAATTCTCTCAATTAAGCCAATCAATTCTCTAGACACTATATAATCTTTGTTTTTATCTAAAACTGTATATAAAAATCCATTAGAACCTATAATGAACAATCTTAGCTTATCGGTACACTTATTACTTATTACTACATGACTGTTTTCTTCTCCATATTCAATACATGATTCCCTGTTTAATACGATCTCTCTTAATACATTTTCTCTAAATGCTATATAGGCTAAGATAATGTATGAATATTTTTTATTAATAATAGCCTTTGTTAATATGTCAATGAACCAGTTAATATGTTTATTACATTTAAGAGTATTAAGAAATATACTTGACTCAATAAGTTTTTGTATAAAACTTTGTATTTTCTTTCCTAGTAGTAAAGGAGGTGATATTTTATCTAAGGGGATGTCTAGATCATAGACAATAGTATACATATCGTATACATTGAAGTTTGATATGGTCCTCCATTCATTAATAATATTTATTTCCTTACCTAGAAGGTCGTAATTCAATGTAGTATTAAATCCTATGAGAAGATCTTTATTTATTCTTATTAAATTAATATTTTTACTAAATAAGCACGTTAATCTATTAACATAGTGTCTAGTATCCCATCTGGTATACCTTTTATTCCCCCATGTAAATTCAGAAAAAATTTCTCCATTACACATTATTCTATATAGTGTATTAGATTTTATTTCAATGGAATATTTAAATACCTCCTCGTCAGGACTATAGATCAGTATTAAGTTATCCTTATCTATTATCTCAAGAGTAGTATTGATTTTTCTACCATTTTCATCAATACATTCAATAATGTTTTCATTATTTAATGAGCAATAAATTTGATATCTTTTATCATCCTTATCCATATATACCCCTCTAAAAACTATATATTAACCTAATATAGGTATAACTTAATACCTAATAAATCACCATAATAGTATGGGATGATGAATTTGCCGAATACCGTATACTATGTGGAATCTCCCGAAACCTGACCATATATGGAGATGATCATTTTGAATGTACCTAGACTAGTATTTTTAGACTATGACTTAACCCTTATGAATACATTTATGGATTTCTTCGAGGCAATTAATGAAGCTCGTAGATTCTATGGTTTAAAACCATTTAGTTTTGATGAATTTATGAGTTACTTCATAGATGATGTATTGGCTGTGAAAGCTCCTCCACAGAATGATCCCATTGGTTTCTGGAAGTACTTTAGAAGAGTATATAGTACAAAACATGGTTATCCGATGGAAGGCTCACACTATTTGTTATATATGCTAAGACTTTGGGGCACTAGGAATATAATTGTAACAGGTAGAGAAACTCCATCTGAAACTATATGGTGGGAATTACGTCGACATGGTTTAGAATGGGGGATAGATTCTATATTTACAATGTATGATATTGAGCTTATAGGTGGCATTGAGGAATCATTGTTTGACAAATCATGGCTTTTAGAATATATTTTAGATAAATATGGAGTGGATCCCGGAAATGCTATTATGATTGGTGATTATAAGCTTGATGCTAAAAGTGCTTTAAAAGTAGGCATAGTCTTTATCGGTTTATCTAATATACCTAAGAGAACAAGGGACTTATATATTAATGGGGCATGCCAAGTTGTAAGCTCATTATATGAGGTCCCATTGGTTATTCATGAAATATTTTATGAAAAGAAATGCCGTATGGTATAAAAACTAGAAACCGAGAACCGTATATCTTCCATCACTGTTTAATGT
>CAZITZ010000013.1:14894-18545 GCA_964542295.1 uncultured Desulfurococcaceae archaeon | reverse complement strand
TAGCATGTGGTACAGACTATTATATCTATAAGAGCTTCAATACACCATCATCATTCCTAGAAAACTATGCTTTATTGGAAAATAACGTCAGTAAACTAGTTAATGGAGACTATACAGTCCTAGTAATAATTGATGTTGGGGGAAAGGAGTTTTACCTGGATAGTGAAAATTATATCAAGCTCAACTACATTGTATTCATCGATAAAGACGGGTTCTTAGAAATCTTTAGAGTACCTCCGGGCCTGAGTGAAGACCATAATGCACATGATTTGATTAGAGAAATTAATAGTAGGAATAGTATTCTAGTAGCTAATCCGGATTATAAGGTAGATGTTGGGGGAAGCTATAAGATCATGTATATGGCTGGGACAGGTATGCAGGAAGAGATCATGGAGGTAAACATCATTGGTAGATTCTATAGTCTTCCCGGATGGGCTTCCTACGATCAATTGGCAAAGGGGCCTGTAGAAATATTGCATGAGCCAATATCATTTATGCATATACCTAGCGTAGAGGCTGAGCCGTCACTAGTATTTAGTAAAGATGTATTATTAGACTTTGTAGAGGAGCTTAATGAGACAATGGAGTCTACTGCTCAGGAATTCGGATCTCATCAAGGTAGTATTGCCGAGGAATACTCACGGTCTCCAATAACTATATACTATGTAATTGCTACAAATAATCCTGTTGACGAGGCTATTATAGAGGATATGGGTTGGCTATTATATGACTCTACACGTATGAAAAGCAATATTGATAATTCTAAGGAAGTATTTCTAGTAGGTATAAACCATGAAGTAACAAGCGGTCTTGCACTATATAGTACTAGTATGATCGCTATAGCTATACTTACTTACTCTAGTATATATGAGAACCTATATGCATTCACACTATTAAGAGCACGTGGCATAAAGGAGAAGGAAGTATTTAAGATAGCAATTAGTGAATCAATAGTAATATCTCTACTAGGCATAATACCCGGTCTTATAATGGGTATCTTATTAGGTTACTATTCTCCAAGAGCAATGTTCATAACTGCTACAAACCCTGTCTTAAGGAATGTATTCATATCCTATGGAGTTGATCTAGCTTTATCATTTACACCTGAAATAATCTTACCCATAATAGTCGTCCCTGGACTAATCATACTTTTGTCTCTCATCATATCTATACTAACCTATAGGAGGATCCTTCGTGAAGCAATTATGGTTCTTGGAAGCCATATATAGAGGTGAATGTGGTTGTCAAATATAGATCTACCCTTAGAAGGGTTTAAGTCAAAGGGTGTAATGGTGGAGGTAAAGGATCTCGTAAAGGTATATAAGATGAGTAGAGGGATCGAGGTACAAGCATTACGTGGTCTTAACATGGTTGTTAAACCAAGTGAAGCAGTTACTATAATGGGGCCAAGTGGATCAGGTAAAACTACATTATTAAACCTTATAGGAGGTATTGATAGACCCACGGCTGGATCGGTTGTTGTTGATAATGTTAAAGTTCATGAACTTAATGAGTCAAAGCTTGAAGAATATAGGCTTAAGATGGTTGGCTACATATTCCAGGCTTTTAACCTCATACCAGTACTGACTAGTCTAGAGAATGTAGAGCTCCCAATGATCGCACTCGGCATACCGAAGTCAAAGAGGATCAAGAGAGCTAAATGGTTATTAGAACTCGTTGGATTAGGCCATAGGCTCCACCATAGACCTACGGAACTTAGTGGTGGTGAGCAACAAAGGGTGGCTATTGCTGTAGCACTAGCCAACGATCCACCGCTGATACTTGCTGATGAGCCGACAGCAGAACTTGATACAGAAAATGCTATGAGGATCATAGACTTACTAACAAAGCTCTCAAGAGAATATGGTAAGACAGTGATTGTTTCAACCCATGACCCGAGAATAGCTATTAGGACAAACCGTATCCTAAAGATCGAGGATGGAGTGATCAAGGGAGAATATAGTCCAATAGAGCTAGAGGAGAAGCCGGAACTAACTAGGTTAACCGATCTAGCAGATATCATAAAGACACGTATAGCATCAATTGAGAAACAAATGCAGAAACTAGCTGAAAAACTTGGTAAGGGAGAGATCACGTATGAAGAATTTGATCGAGAATACAATAGGCTAAAGATACTGTTAGCAGGATACAAAGAATTACTCTCTAGCCTAGGTCATTAGTCTCTATTTTAAGAACATTAAGACTAGTTTATTGATAACTTTGGCAGAATCTATTTAAGGCAGGCTTTCCTTGCATAGGTATTTAAATAGCTTATTAGATAATGTATTTATTGATCTAGTTATTAGGAGGTCTACTTAGGAGTGTTTGTAGATACCATAGCTAGTTATATTACCAGCTTCTTAAAGGAACATGGTATTACGATCAAGGTTAATGAGTATATTCTTGGGCTCAAGTATTCCTATGTTGAAATATTCTATGGAAATAAAAGCTATCTTGGACTATCTATTACTCCTATAGAGGATCTTGTAGGCACTCCATGGAGTTTCATAGAGCCATCCATAGACAGTCTAGTACAAATGGTTTCAAGCATTAATCCCTACATAAAGACCTTGGGAGTAGCACTACTTAATGCATTATCGCAGTACATGATATGGGAGGTAGGCTTACCCAAGGATCTGCGTCTTGAGCGTGATATAGATTTTTTCAAGACAATAATTTCGTTTGTAGAAGAGCCAATAGTTGTAATAGGTAATATGGCTCCATTAGTGAGAAGACTAGGTGAGGAGGGCTTTAAGGACATAATAGTCCTTGAAAGGAATCCATGTTATAGAATGAATTGCCTACCCGATACAATTGCTCCAAGAGTTATCGGGAGAGCGAGGACACTAATTATAACTGGTGCAACTATTGTTAATGATACCATAGATCAGATTCTAGTACTAGCCGGTAATTCAAAGAAGATCCTTGTAGGGCCTACCACTGCTATTTATCCTAAGCCTATATGTGATAGGGTAATAGATGTAATAGCGTCCATGGCCCCTGTAGATAACGATCTGGTTAAGAAGATCGTAAGGACTGGAGGAGGTAGATGGAGTTTTCATAGATATTGTAGACCATACATAATATATAGGAAGAGGATATAGTTATTAGGAAATAACAGCTATAGGTTTAGATCATGACATATAGCATAATTGTCCTAGATAAAGATAGGGATCTATTAGGGATAGGCGTTGTATCTGGTAGTATAGCAGTTGGATCAAGGGTTCCATGGGCACGATACGGTATTGGGGGAGTAGCAACACAGGCCTATACTAATCCGGGGTTAGGCCCTATAATACTTGATTATATGGGGAGAGGACATAGTGCGGAAGAGGCGATCGAGAAGGCTTTAAATAGAGATAAACAGTCAAGTCTTAGACAAGTTGCTGCTATGGATTGGGATGGTAATGCATCATATTATAATGGCAAGAATATTCCTATAGAGTATGGAGGATTTATTCATAAGGAATGTGTTGCAATAGCGAATCTTGTAGTATCTAGTGAAATACCAGAGATACTGTGTAAATCATATTATGAGAATATAGATGATGACATAGGTATGTCAATAATTCATGCTTTAATGGAGGCCCATAGTATTGGAGGTGATCGAAGAGGTGATAGAAGCTCTGCCTTACTTATAATAGGATTGAC
>CAZITZ010000013.1:0-14794 GCA_964542295.1 uncultured Desulfurococcaceae archaeon | reverse complement strand
GTGGTTACTCCTAAAGCGTCATGGAATAAGGTTATGATTTTTGCTAAAAACAGTGATCGCGAGCCTAATGAAGCTCAAGTCATAGAGTATATACCCCGTATGAGACATGAAGAAGATATTGTTAAACTGACTAATATTGAGTATTCACAAGTTAAGGAGACTTATGCAATACTTATATCAAGGCCTTGGTGGATCTATGGTGCTGAAATGGGTGTTAATGAATATGGCTTAGCCATTGGCAATGTTGCAGTATTTACAAAGGAGCCGTATAGCGATGAAGGAATGCTTGGAATGGACATGCTTAGACTAGCTCTTGAGAGAACGAGATCTGCTAAGGAAGCATTAGAATTCATTATCTCATTAATTGAGGAGATTGGGCAAGGAGGCAATTATTCATACGAGAAGAAATTTAGGTATCATAATTCATTCATAATAGCTGATCCTAATGAAGCATGGGTTCTTGAAACAGCTGGTAAATACTGGGTAGCAAAAAAGATTAGTGATGTATATAGTATCTCAAACGCCTTATCTATTGGTAAGGAATGGGATATAGCTCATGATGATCTTGTTAGACACGGTGTTATAAAACATGGATGTAGTATGGATGATTTTGATTTTTCTAAGTGCTATTCAGACTGGTTCTATACAAGGTTCTCTCATGGCCGTGAACGTAGACAATACACTTATAATATGCTTAGGAATAAGATAGGAGAAATTGTTGTATGGGATATACTTGATATATTGAGGAGCCATTCTAAGGAATACTATCATCCTGCTAAAGGGTCTATGAAGGATATATGTATGCATTATGGAGGTATTACAAGGCCTTCTCAAACAGCTTCTTCAATGATTGTTCTACTATCCGGCAATAAACAATTAATTCTCATAACAGGAGTATCTAATCCATGTCTGTCTATGTATAAACCATTTATTTTAGGTATAAAGTTTCCAGGCGAAGAAGTAAAGCCTACGAATAAATATGATCAAAATAATTATTGGTGGAGACATGAGTATCTTCATAGGATGCTACATCTATGTTATGATAGATATGTTGAGGAATATAGAAAGGAACTACTAGCTATTGAAGATAGGATAATTGATAAAGCTATTGATTTATTTCTAAAGGGTAGACTTGGTAATGAGATTATTGATTTAATTACTGAAAGTTTTAGTGAAGAACATAGGCTTTGGGAGAAATGGATTAGTAAACTAAAAGCCATTAATTGTAAGGCACCAATGATGTATAGGTATAGACTTAATAAAATTAATAGAAAAGCCGGTATTCCATCTATGTAATAATGTATTCTTTATTAATAGTTTTATGAAAGAAACATATTATTGTCTTAATGTTGTAGATATTGATATACCAGGTATTGATATACGTTTCTCAACTCTAAAGAATAGTTCAGAGAATAATAATGAGAATATCACATATATAATTGCAATTACTGTATAGACTTGGAGGTACATGAATGTTCTTGTACCGATAATTTTACCAGTATAGACAAGCTCTGGTACCGTAATAAAGTATGCTATAGACGAGTACTTTAAGAGATAAATCATCTCATTAGTTAATGCGGGTAATGCAACTCTAAATACCTGTGGTATGACAATGGTTCTTATAACTGTAGCCTTCTTCATACCTATAGAAAGTGCTGCTTCCCATTGTCCAAGCGATATAGATCCTATAGCGCTCCTAAAATACTCTGCTTGATAAGCTCCAGAATTTAAGCCTATAGCTATAATAGCAGATGTAAATGGGTCAAGCCTAACACCTATGCTGGGCAGTGAATAATATATTAAAAACAATTGTACAACCATTGGCGTGCCTCTAAAGACCTCAATATATGTTGCCACAATAGCCTTTACCCATAGTGGTCCATAGACTCTTAATATACTTAATCCAAGGCCCAGTACTAAGCCTATAATATACGATATACACGTAAGTAAGAGAGTATTTCTAAGACCTTCTAATAACAATGGACCATATCTTGTTAAAATAAAAATAATATCAGATAACATCACGATCCCTCTAGACTATATAGTTCCTTTATACGTGATAGAAACCTCTTTGTACGTTCATGTTTCGGATTCAAGATAACTTCTCTCGGCGGACCTCTTTCAACTATTTTCCCTCCATCCATAAATAGTATCTCATCACCTACTTTCATTGCAAATGTAATTTCGTGAGTTACAACAAGCATTGTTGTACCTTTCCTTGCTAAATCCTCCATTACCTTAAGGACCTCTCCTATCAATTCCGGGTCAAGAGCGGATGTTGGTTCATCAAAGAGTATAATCCTAGGATTCATAGCAATAGCTCTTGCAATAGCTACTCTCTGTTGCTGGCCACCACTTAATTGAGCAGGATATTTTTTCCAAAGACTCTCATCAATACCAACTGATAATAAAGCTTCTTCAGCTATTTTCCTAGCTTTTTCCCTCGGTATTTTCTTAACTTTGACCAGACCAATCATAACATTCTCTAATGCATTTAAATGAAGAAATAAATTAAATTGTTGAAAGACAAATCCTATTTTAGCCCTAATTTTAGACTCGTCAATTCCTGGTCTAGTGATTTCTTCTCCATCTAAGAATATCTTTCCCTTATCAGGTTTTACAAGTAAATTAATACATCTAAGGAGAGTTGATTTACCTGTACCTGAGGGGCCTATGATAACTTTTGTTTCTCCCTCCTTTACTGAGAAGGAAATACCTTTTAGAACTACTTGTTTCCCAAAGCTTTTCCATAGATTTTCTACTCTTAAAACTTCACTCATCTTCTAATGCCACCTCCAAGTCCAGGGATCATGAGCTTAGAATATACTTTATTGGCTAGAAGTGATGAGAGATATGTTATTGTAAAGTATATTGCTGCTACAATCAATAGAGGTGTCTGATAATCTAGTATAACTTGTGCAATATGTACAGCTTGTGTAAATATCTCTGAAACACCTATAGCATATGCGAGTGAAGTATCTTTTAAGACAATAGTAAATTCATTAATCCACCCGGGTATAACTAGTCTTAATGCTTGTGGAAGAATTATGTATCTAAATGCACTCCACTTGGTCATGCCTAATGATAATGCAGCTTCATATTGACTATAGCCTACGCCTTCAATGGCTCCTCGGAATAACTGGCTTTGGTAAGCAGCAGATCTTATCCCAATAGCTATGATTGCTGAAGGTATTGGCGGCAATCTTATACCTAATGCAGGGAATCCAAAGAATATAATAAATAAGATAACGAGTAAAGGAATACCTCTAATTATTCTTCCAATCCATGAAATAAGTATCCTAATGGGCCTTGGGCCTAAAACCTCTAAAAAAGCAAGAGGTACGCCTATGATAAGGCCGAGTCCTATCCCCCCAAATGTTAGGATAAGAGTGTATTGGAGACCAGAAAAAATAACTGGTATATAAGATTCAATATTAAGTTCCATGACTTATTATCCCTGTCCAAAGTATTTCTGTACCAATTGATCCCATTTGTCTGACTGCATTAATTGAGTTAATGCATCATTTAGCTTATTAAGTAGTTCCGTATTTCCTTCCCTAACAGCTAATCCATATTTCTCTCCAGTTTCGACAATTCCAGAGATCTGTACATTATATTGTTTCTCAAACATCTTAGCCACTGGCAAATCAACCATGACAGCATCTATTCTACCATTAACTAGGTCTGTCACAGCTAATACATAGCTAGAATAACTCTTTATAGTTATATCATAGCCCTGGTTCTCAACAAGATCTGTTAAATAGCTTTCAGCAGTTGTACCAGTTTGTACACCAACTACTTTCCCAACTAGATCCTCGGGGTTCTTAGGCTGGAAACTACCACCCTTAACAACAAGAATAGCTTGATCGGCTTCCCAATAGGGTATTGTAAAGTCTACTTGCTGCTCCCTCTCTTCAGTAATAGTCATACCAGCTGCAATTACATCGATTTGTCCTTGCTGTAAAGCAGGTATAAGGCCTTCGAAATCAATACTCACGATCTCTATATCATCATAGCCTATCATCTTAGCAAGTTCTCTCATCATATCTATATCGAATCCTACGATATTGCCTTGCTCGTCAACATACTCGAATGGTGGAAAGTCCGGAGATGTACCAACTCTTAAGATCTTCTTTTCTGCTGGTTTAGCTTGTCCAGCTAATTGTAGATATAGTCCTACGCCTACTACAACTATTATAATAACAATTATAGCTAAAAGGAGGTTTTTATTCAACAGATACACCAGTAAATATTATTAGACATCATAGATTATAAAAGGCTTTCTTATAATCTGGATTAAGTTAGTATTTCATATTCTTAATTATCTTTTATATTCCCTTAGACTCAAATACTTTATAAATAGGTGCGATAGCTAGTCTAAATTCCTCGTCTTCCTCAAGTAGCCTTAATACCTCTTTTTAATATCAGCGATACCGGCCGACCCTGCCGACCATATATTAGATATTCTACATTACACATTTAATTATATTACTCATAACTTCTAATATAAAACGATAGACTGTTTAATTAGTTTATAGTAATGTATATTCTATAGTTGAAGCACTTCATATTATATTGGAGTACTTAACCTTGTTTGCCAATAATATCTTTCTAGCTAGTAACATTATTACCTCATTACAGCACTTACTGTGTCATAGTATTTATTGTTCTTCAAAAATTTCTTTTAAAGCAAATATCTTCTCCTCAATACGGAGTCTTCGTAACTGATTATATGGTAGTATTGTCTATAGAAAATCCCAAATCTTTATGGTAGTGGATTTAATGTGGGAAAACCTTATATTTTTATACAGTATCTATAACGAATAGGCTAGTAATGTTATAGGGTGTACTCATGTTGAGGAAAAAGCTATTCCCGGTTCTCATAGCTTTACTACTTTTCCCACTAGCAGTGATCATGGGCTCCTATACAGGAGGGCTTATCAACGCAACATATACATCACCTATATCTAGCATGTCCTACCCTAATACATGGTGGTTATCAGTAGGTGGTACGGCAGATGACCAGGCGTGGTCAGGTATATATGTTGATGAGTATGGCTACATATACTGTACTGGATATACTAAGACATGGGAGCCACTGGGACATAGCTCTCTATTTCTTGTTAAGAATGGTAGGTATGGTGAGAACGTAAGATCAATTTTAGTATATGGTAATGGCACCTTATATGGTAGGGATGTTGTCGTAGTTAATGGAGACATATATGTCGTTGGTCAGATAACAGGCTATGGTGCAGGTAGCTTAGATGGCTTTATAGTTAAGCTTAAAGATAGTGGTGAGGTAGAATGGTTTAATACTATAGGCGGCTCGTCAGGAGATCTATTCTGGAGCCTATCCACTGGATACAATAACACATTCTATGCAACAGGCTATACCTTTAGCTATGGAGCTGGTAAAAACGATGCATTTATTGTAAAAACTGATAGTGAGGGCCGCGTATTATGGGCTATAGCTCTAGGAGGATCGCTATATGATTATGGATGGAGTATTGATACATTCACCAATGGGACAAGTGACTATGTAGTTGTTGGCGGCCAGACAAAGAGCTATGGAGGTATTGGCGGGGGCTATGATGCTTTTGTAGCATTATTGAGTGGTGAGGGAATGGTTCAATGGATAATAGTCTTGGGTACACCCGAACTTGACGCAATATGGTCTGTAGCCTTTGACGATAATGGTTATATCTACGTTGCAGGTAATACTAAGAATACATCAACTAGTAAATACGATGCATTTGTAGCTAAGTTCAGCTTAAACGGCGAGCTACAATGGATTACCTCTTTTGGAGGCAATGACTCTGAGATAGCATATGGTGTAGCTGTTGATGAGAACTACGTATATGTAGCTGGCTATACAGCTTCCTATACAACTGGTTTAGCTGGTGAAGAGGATGTATTCATAGCTGCACTTGACAAGTATACTGGCGAAGTATTGACGTTCATGAACTTTGGAGGGCCGGATACGGACTATGGATACGCTATAGCAGTTGATGATGAATACATATATGTTACTGGTAAGACCGGGAGCTTCACAGAGGGTGGTAAGGATCTATTCCAGATCAAGTTTAGTAAAGACTTCATATTCGATCCACAGGCTCCGGACCTAATGTGGGTATATAATGACTTCCCCGAGGATGTCAATACATCACTTGTCGATGTACCATTGTCATATCCATCCTTTAATGTATCATCTGTAGCTATGGAGATAGAATATGTGACGCCGGTTGTTAATATATACCCGATACCTGGAATGCTTATAGGGCCTGTAGCACACTTGGCTACAGCAACTGGTGAACCACCAGCTGAGATAACGACTACCACAGTTACAGAGACAACAACTATTACAAATACAACGACTGTTACAGTAACAGAAACGATTACCGAAACAACTACCGAGACTACTACTGAGACAGTAACGGAAACAACTACTGAGACATATACAGTTATAGAAACAGAAACTGTTACAGAGACAATTAACCAGACAATAACTGAGACAACAACTGTTACAGAAACGGTAACCGAGACTCAGACCCAAACTATAACCTATACCACTACTGAAACAGAGACTGTAACAAGCAACGTAACACAGACTATTACAGAAACAAAGACAGAGACATTCACAACAACTACTACAGAGACAGTGACAACACCGACTACTGTTACCGAGACAGTGACTGATATGACTATGACAGCCATTGTAGGAATAATACTATTGATCATAGGTATTGCTATAGGTCATTTTGCTCTAAGATCGGTGTCTAAGTAATGTCTTTTTCCCCTCTAATACATACTGTTCTATTTGAGTGTGGTAAAATATGGTCAGCACTAAGTTGTTTTCTATAATTATCCTAGTCTCATTAATGTTGTCAATTGCCCCAATAACTACATATACGTATAATGCTCAAGATAACATGTATAAAATTGATCAACAACTCAGAAGACTTATTGGTAGTGGAGAATATGTAGAAGCCGTTATAATACTAAAAGATCTCGATTACAATGAATTATTGGAGATTAAGCTACGCAATGGACCAGATGCTGTTAAGAGAGCATTAAAATCACACGCATATACTACTCAGGCTATGGTTAAGCAATACATAGGGTCTCTTGGAGGCGAGGTACTCAATAGCTTCTGGATCATAAATGCATTAGTGGTAAGGATAAATGCTGATAGACTAGTAGATATTGCAGGACTCAGTATTGTTGATAGGATAGTCCCTAACTTTGAAGTCTATATCGATGAGGCAGTTAAGGAATACGACTATAACGTATCTGGTAAGGTATGGTCATGGGGTATTAATAGAACACGAGCACCAGAAGTATGGGAGATGGGCTATAATGGTTCAGGCGTAAGGATCTGTACTATAGATACAGGCGTCGACATCTCCCATCCAGCACTAGCTGGTAAAATGCTAACACTGGATCCAAGTAATCCATACTATCCAGGCGGATGGATGGCTTTTGATTCAGCTGGAAACCCTATGCTCATGGAGCCTATGGATACCCATGGACACGGTACACATGTATCAGGTACGGCGCTTGGCGGTGATGGAAAGGATATCGTTATAGGAGTATCGCCTGGAGCAACACTTATGCATGCACTAGCGTTGCCCTATGGAAGAGGTACATTTGCACAAACACTAGCTGCTGTGGAGTGGGCTGCTGATCCCTTCTACATAGACCCTGATACTGGTGAGAAAGTCTATACAGGATTACCTGCCCACGTTGTCTCTATGAGCTGGGGAGCCCGTAACTACTATGGAGCAGAATACCTTGAGCCAATAAGGCATATGTTGTTAATGAATATTATACCTGTAGCGGCTATAGGTAATGGAGGCTATGGAACACATGATAATCCAGGAAACATCTATGGCGTATTCGCTATTGGTGCGATAAACGAGTATGATCAGGTAGCTAGTTTCTCTGGAGGAGCAATAATTTACTGGCCCTACATACCGCCGTCATGGCCTTTCAACAATACTTATCCATCTAGGTATATCAAGCCTGATTTTACAGCACCTGGTGTAAGGATTGTATCTAGTATGCCTGGAGGAGGCTATGCAGCATTAAGTGGTACATCGATGGCTACACCACATGTAGCAGGCATTATAGCGTTAATGTATCAGGCTACAGGATGGTATCGCTATGGAGTACCCGATATACCGGAGAAGTTCTATGAGATCCTTAGGGAGACAGCCCTCGATCTCGGCGATCCTGGACAGGATCCTAGGTATGGATGGGGTATTGTTGATGCATATGAGGCTGTTCGTAAGGCACTAGAGCTTGCTAAGATTAGTGGTGTTAAGGGCTTCGTATATGATGCAGAAACTGGTGAACCGCTTAATCTCGTAAACGTATACGCATATAATGATGATGGAGAACTTGTTGGCTACGCCAAGACCAATGCATCCGGCTATTATATATTACCACTTGATCCAGGTACATATACTATTGTCTACAATAGATTTGGCTATGAGAACTATAGTGTTACAGTTGATGTAGTTATATATAATGGTACTATAGTAGGACATATAACTGATAGGGTAACAAGTACTCCTATACCGAATGCTGAAGTAACAATACTGGAGCTGGGCATTACGGTACCTACAGATGTTAATGGATACTACCAAGTATCAGTACCTCCGGGAAGATATACTATTAAGGCTGAGGCTCCGGATTACTTTAGTGACACTAAAAGCGTTATTGTCGGTGAACAAGAACTTGTGATACTAGACTTCCAGCTCTATCATGAATCAATGCAGGCTATACTAAAGGTACATGCGGTGGACTACTTTACTGGAGAACCTATTGCCAAGGCAAACGTGTCTTTAAGAGATACTGGTAAATGGGCTTTAACAGATAATAATGGTACGGCTATAATATCCGGTATACCTCCAGGCACATATACAGTCCTTATCTCAAAGCCATATTATGCATTGAGAGTATATGAGGTAACGCTAGAGCCTGGTGAACATACTTTAGATGTTGATACAACCTATAAGATAGCAATTATGTCTCATGACCCTGATCAGTTTGGAGAGGATATTAGGCAAGCACTAGTTGCTATGGGGTATCCATCATATGCCATAGATGTATTAGGGCCTATGTCTACAGGCAACCTATATAAGGTTATGATAGTAAACATGTTTGGCCAAGATCCCGGGGAAGATGAGTTATTATCTCTACTACATGAACTAGATTCAGAAAATACATCTATAATATTCCTTGACGCCTGGGGCTCGTACTACTACTTTGCAGGATACACTATGTATAAGCATGGAGAAGCTGTTAATGAGCAAGGCTATCCAGCGCCAGCCTATAGGAGCGATGGATATATTCAGGGATTAATGCTTAATGCATTGAATACCTCGCATCCACTATTCCATGGCATAGAGTTTGATGAGGGCACTGCATTCTATATAGCATCTACACCGGCAGATCGTGTAGACTACGCTGTATATACTGGATTCCATGATCCAGCAAATGGCTCATTAGTATATCTTGGAGAACTTATTAAGGGAGGCACTGTCTATGGCTATAGTATAGTGGTTTGGGAGAGACCCTATGAGGATGATAAATGGATCTTCTTAAGCATTGGCGGAAGCTATCATTGGGCTAAGTATATGGAGAAAGGACAGGATATGCAGTATTCTGAGAATATGAGGAAACTACTTGTAAATGCAATAAGCTACTTAATAGGTATAGAGATACCATTGGATAGATCATCATTTAAGACACGATCAGGTGTTAAAGGGCTAGGCGGTATAGGTGCACTAGCATTTACGATGGTTAAAGTCTATCTTAATAGATTGCCTTATGGATGGGTTGATGGAACCGTATATGCCGGTGATACTGGAGAGCCACTAGCTAACTCCAAGATCGTGGTAAAGGATACAATAGTATCGACTACAACGAATGAGAGCGGGTACTATAGGATATGGTTACCGCAAGGCACATATACAATAGTGTATTCATCACCTGGCTACTATAGTCTAGAGAAAACAATTACTATAATAGTTAATGGGACAATTACCGTTGATGTAGAATTACTTAGAGCCCCACGTGCAGCAGTAATGTTTGATTTCTCAGGACAATTATCAACATATCTATTGTCTAGGGGATGGTATGCACGTGGATATAGAGATTGGGAGAAACTCATAAGTGATCTAGGCTTCTATGATGTACTGGTACTAGCGGGAGAGTATGTTGGTACATGCGAGCTATGGCCTGATAGAGATACGTTTGAGAAACTAATTAATAAGACCTATGATCTCGGCATAGGCATAGTATTTATGAATAATTATTTCGAGTATCGTTATATCAAGGAATACCCATACGGCATAAACTTACTATACTACTACTTTAGGAATCCAAGAAGTATAGCATCCTCATATGACCAAGGACCTGTATTCTATCAAGTTATAAAGGAGCATCCAATACTTGAAGGCTACAATGTTGGTGAAAGAATATACATAGTTGAAGGAGGAGACTTTGACTATGCATGGTTCAGTAAATGGGATGGTGATTTAATAGCCCATATTGGTGCTGAAATGGTCGGTGTTCGTGGAGGAGGTATTGGTGTCAAGATTACTGAAGCAGGAACACGCTGGGTATTGCTTGCGGGTCTTGCACCAGAAGTATGGACTAACATGGATCACTGGACTGATGACGCTAAAGAGATCTTTTATAGAAGTGTTGTATGGGCAAGTGTAAAGTACGTGAGTATTGATGTCGCACCTAGTGAGGTGTATGTCGGAGATACACTAGAGATCACGATACCGCCTCTACCTGGTGTAACTTTCTCTATATTACTGGATAATACAGTTATATTATCGGATATCCAAGGATCCGGTGAGCAAATGACGATTGAATGGACAGTATCGTTACTAGAATATGGAGTCCATAGAA
The DNA here is from genome assembly GCA_964542295.1 of uncultured Desulfurococcaceae archaeon. Taxonomy (GTDB): domain Archaea; phylum Thermoproteota; class Thermoprotei_A; order Sulfolobales; family Desulfurococcaceae; genus CAZHDB01. The sequence goes on along the minus strand of CAZITZ010000013.1, from coordinate 3,868 downwards.
TAGTATTGATTAGTGAGGGTATGTATTATGGTGAGAAGGAATTCTTTGTTAAGACACATATTGTCCCTGATAAGGACGTTGTTTATCAGGAGAGTAGATTAATGCTTAATATAACAGGTCATCCAGTTAATGAAACTCTACATATATACATAGATGACAACTATATGACAACAATATATGCTAGGAGTATCGAGCCAACAATAGTAGTTATAAACATACCTAGCTACTTTGAAGAAGGAGAACATGTAATCAGTTTAAGAAGAACATGCGGAGAAATTCTTGGAACAGCTACTGTGACGATCAAGGAATCCATGTACAAGGAATATATGACGACATCAATTGATAGACTAAATGAATCACTGGCTACAGGCCTAGAACAAGTACTAGTTAATCTGTTTAATATTAAAGAGAACATAACATTACTCTCTTTGAATATGACACATGGTATAGACAAGCTAAGACAAGAAATCATGAGTACATTACTAAATGAGATAATTAGCGAAATAAGACAATTAGGATCCAATATATCATTGAATACAGGATCTATTATTGAGAGAATAGAGGAAATACCATTAGCAATCAATAGTTCTGAATCAAGGATAATTAACGAAATGAGGTCAGGCCATGGAGGTATTGAATCTAAACTAACGAAACTATCAGAACTAGATAAACTTACAAAACTAGATGATGTACTAAATAGTTTAACTAGTATATCAGACAGTATTGATTCGCTAAATACAGGCATGGATAAAATCAGTAGCAGTATTGATGAAACTAAGGATACCCAAGGTTCAATTGTATCTCTCCAATATGTAATAGTATTACTAGTGATAATACTGTTAATTCTACATGGGTATCAAATGTTTAAGAAGAAATAGTTTTCACTATATTCTTTTTAGGCTCATATATCTTGTGAAAAGACTGATCAATAATAGGAATAACATTATATTTCTCGTAAAGGCTATTATCTGAATCGGTGAATCAGGAGATAATGGATTGTACTGGCTTCCAATTCCAAGGAAACTTAATATATTCCTTAACTCTTGGTCCCTAAACCATAGCAATATTATGAGGGAATTCAATGAATCAATTATTAGATAAAATATGAATTCTCTCAATAATAATATGAGAATTATTACTATTGAAAGCAAGATTAGATATTGCGGTTTAAATATGTAATGAAGCGTAGTGATCGCTAGTAATCCTATTACTATTTTACTATATATTCCACTCAGTAGATCCTGTGTTCTAGTATATAGAATCATTATTAGTGTTGTAGCAATGACTATGGAGACCATTGAAATAGATCTAGCTAATGGATTAACTGGTGAACCAACAAGGTAGAGGAAAATACAGTTCTCACACATTAGTCCATCCGATCCAATAAATAGCTTGGGCAAAATCAATGGATTAATAACTATAATTACTAAGTAGGACGCAAATGTCGTTGTAAATCCAAGTAAATATTTATACGCTCTCATAAGATCCCCCTTACATTGAAGTAGTTCATAAAGTACTACAATAACAATTATTAATGGGAAGAGATGAATGGCTACACTTAATCCTATGAAGAGCCCTGATAAATAATATCTCTTCCTATAAAGCATTAGTATTGATAAGATCATGAAAGAGCCTGCTATGATCTCTACACTATACACTCCATATACAATGAAGCTTGGTAGAAGCGGTAGTATATATAATAACTTAGCTCTTCTCTCATTAATACTAATGTGGCTAACTAGATCATATAGTGAGACTGCTAATAGAATAGCTGATATATAGATGAACATACTCATAATAAGATAATAAACTGTTAGTGAAAGCGATCTTAAACTTGGGTTAGTGTATTGGCTATACATGGAATTGTAACCACTTACTGCAAGCGAGAAGCTAGTCGATATGAACCATAGAAAACCATAGAGGGGAGGTAATTCTATGACGTAATCACGGTATATAATTGGGATAATTGGTTTTCCGAGACAGAGCTTCTTAGCGATATCAGTATTAACCCACACAGTATCCTTGAGGCTACCATTGCCTAGTGCAGCGCTACATATCTTTGGATTAAGAAACACCTTTCTATAATATGTATCAACTATATCGCTATAGATAGGAGTCATAAAGGGTTTCCCAAATAGTGTTTCCTGGGCTTCCGTGGGCATGTGAATGATGAATGAAACTGTTAATGATATAATCATTAGTATAACTAGTATTTTTCTACTAATTATCATCAATATACACCCTTTTTACATGGAAATAGATTTGTATGTGGAAAAATAAATATTTCAGCAACGCATCTATTTTATGCTAGGAATGGGCATTGATGAATACAGTTAAGAAGTATATACCAATAATACTACTAGTGCTTATCCTGATATACAGTGGTTATGAACTCTATAGACTAGCAGATACATTTACACAGAAAGAAATTGAGAGAAGGGGTAAGGGATACGTTTCTGATGAAGTATGGTATGTTTCATCAGCCCGTAACATACTTATTAAAGTATTTCATGTCGAGCCACGGAATCCATTGAATTACTCAGCAACTATAATAGCTAATAAAACACCAGGTAGGGGCTACGTCAATAGTTTAGCATTAAGATATGGTGTTAAAGTAGTTGATTGGAACTATAGGGAGTTAAAGAATGCATTCTATGTAGAGTCTTCATCAAAAGAGAACCTTACATTATTCATTAAGGAGATTGAGGAAGATTATGGGATAAAAGATGTTGTCTATGGATGGAGGCTACCGGATCACGATAATATACAGAACTACTTAAATACAGAGCATCCACCATTAGGTAAATATCTTATTGCGTTTTCGATTTATCTTTTCGGCGATTACCCAACTTATTGGCGATATCCTAGCATAGTTTCTGGTATACTATTGCTGGTACTAATTTACCTAATTACTCTAAAGATCGCTGGTAATCATTACCTATCTCTGCTTGTAACCTTGCTTGCATCATTTGATCAATTATTTAGGGTAATGGCTTCTATAGCTATGCTAGATATATTTGTAGCACTGTTTACGGCATTAGCTGTACTACTACTTATTCATAGAAGGTTTTATTTATCAATACTATCTGCTGCATTGGCATCAGCATTTAAGTTTAGTGGACTATTCATAGTCATACCTATAGCCATAATATTCCTTAGACATGAGCTTAGAAATAGAGGCATTAATTTCAAGGTATTCTCAATAGGCCTCATATATTTGGTATCCATATCTGCACTAATAACAATAATTGTCCAAGTATTATCTGCAATACCACTGATAATGGATATAGGATTTAGTAATTGGGCCCAAGCAACCTTGGGATCATTTAAGTGGCATACATCTATAAAATGTATTGGTTCTAAATGCCCTATATCGGCTGCTCCATGGGATTGGATGCTTGGTATCAATGGTTTTGCAGTATACTTCTTCAATCTAGAATCAAAGGCTATCGCTATAGGCAATCCTATTGTATGGCCAATAGTCTTTGGTATAACATTACTATTTATCCCTGCATATAAGGTTTCAAGGAAGAGTGGCTGGCCCATCCTTATATTATATGGTTTATTAGCTGGCTATGTATTATTATGGATTATAGGTGGACGAACACAATATAGTTTCTACGCTATACAATTACTACCATATGTATATATGTCACTAGTTATCATACCATACGATCTGTTATGGCATAGAGAAAAAGCGTTAATGGTAATCAATAAATGGATTAAAGGTTTTAAGGAGATCTGGAAATTATTGGTAAAAATACTCCTCTAATAATCTATTTCTTTAAGGGTTTTGTAATTGGTTTGTAAACGTATGATACATGGACCCTACCATTATAGTATCTAAGTTTAAGGCTGCGTTCACTAA
>CAZITZ010000012.1:5716-18911 GCA_964542295.1 uncultured Desulfurococcaceae archaeon | reverse complement strand
TGGTGCGGGGGGTGGGATTTGAACCCACGCAGGCCTACGCCATCGGGTCCTCAGCCCGACCCCTTTGACCAGGCTCGGGCACCCCCGCACCTAACTGTATTTTTCTCTTACATATGCTAGGTTTTTATGGTTGACTCTTAAGTTTATTTAATGCTTCATTTATTGCTTTTTCTATTTTATCTACTAGTTTCTTGGGAACTATGCCTTGCTCTACGTACTTATCTAGTTCTTCTTTATCAACGATTTCAGGCATTTCACCAGGTCTTCTAATAATATCTACTACTAGATCATGGTATTTTATCTGATCTTGGTATATCTCTGGAGGTGTGTTTATGTTTATATATGTACCTAAATACTCTCCTGTTGACCTATAATAATTGTGTATAATATACCATTTACTTGTCTCAATAATGGTCTCGCTATAATCTCCTGGCTTTTTCTCAATATTAAGAGCATCTAATACTCCATGTCCACGGAATATTCTTCTTAACCTTATAATATATCCATCTTGTTTCCTAAGTACTGTTTCTATTTTCCCTGGAGTAAGCTTTAGTATTTCACCACTTGGCTTTATATGTATTAAACGTACGAGTTTTGCATTCCTCAGTTTATTTAGAATATAATCCATTAAAGCATTTGCCATGATCTTCCTATCACATCCTTTAGCAATAGCTGTCTCAGCAAAATCAACTATATCAGATAATGAACTACCATAACTCTTTAAACTATGATGCATTGGAATAGTTGGAACCACAGCATTCCTTATTTCATCAAGTACTTTCTTAGCATTACTCGTAAGTCCCATTACAGCTACAAGTTCACCCTCATATATTACCTCGGGCTCTGTAGAATTCCTTGCTTTCTCAATAATTTTCCTAAGCTTTTCTTCAAGGACTTCTACTTCTTTCTTAATATCATCTGGCTGGGCATATGCAGAGCTACTCCTTAAGTGCACACCAAGACCTTTACCCATTATGGCAGCTGTTGCAGCAGCAAGTAACTCTCTTCTCTTAGCCTCATTTCTTACATGTTCACTAATACTTATTCTCTGACTACCATAGATTAGAGAGACGTATTCGCCAACAATACGTATATTAGTAGTTAACCGTGGCCTCTCATAAGGTTTAACAGCTGGTTTAGCTATAGAGACAATAACCTTTTCCCCAGGAGACCATTTACAATTACCTATTTCACCAATAACACCATATGGTAATTCTATAAGGCAGAATCCATTATGGGTTTCAATTACACGTCCTGTAACGACAGAGTATAGATTAAGTTTTGATTTCCAAATAAATACATCTTCCAAAACAGAGACTATATCATCTAAAATGACAGATACTTCTTGGGGAAAACCTATTATGACTAATTCATCTTCATTACCATCTTTAACAGTAACATCAGCTGGAGCAGTATTTAATGGTATATTAAAGCGTTGCTGAATAACCTGACTGGCCTGTACAATAATATGTCCCTTATCCATGAGTAGCTTTGTTAAAGCAGTAGCTGCTATACCACGTATTCTTACCCGAGCCACTTTTTACCAAGCCCTTATCAATGAAAAATGATTTTAATCCTTTACCGTCTCAAGTAATGATATGACATTCCATATACGCACACGTGTATGAATAGGCATATTAGGATCTTGACTTATAGAATCTAATACACTAATTGCATTTGCAGCTCTAACACCATGAGATAATCTCTCATCACGTAAATGATTAAGAGCTTCAGTAGCAGCTCTACGTATGTTTCTAGGAACACTTGTATCATTAATAATATGTATGAGCATTATCATAGCTTGTCTTATTTTAGCTTCATTGTCTATTGGTATAGGCGGCTTAACAGCCATTATTTATCAACCTCCCTTAAACCATATGTAGTAAATACACATGTAGTGTACCAGTTTTAAATTAATCCCTATAAGTTAATAAAAAGCATTTATCGCACCATTAATATACTCTCTAATACATACCTAGTCAATGAAGAATATAGGAGTGAAGTGACTAAATTGGCTAGTCGAAGTGAAGCAGTAAAGAAAATGGCTGAGCTACTAAAACTTGGAGCAGTAATGCTTCCACAAAAATGTCCTGTTAAAAACTGTAATCTCCCATTATTTAAACTTAGATCGGGAGAAATAGTATGTCCCACTCATGGAAGAGTGTATCTTGTACGTAGTGATGAAGAAGCTAAACAAGTATTATCTAAAGCATCACTTATGCAGGTTCTTGATGCCTTAGAGAAGAGAGTTATTGAAGTACTAAATAAATCGGGTAATAATATGTTATCAGTAGGTTATAGAGAGATCATTGGCTGGCTTGAAGTCTTAGAGAGAATCATTAGGATTAGAAGAGAATTAGTTAAGGCCCCTGAGGAAGGGAAAAGCTGAATGAATAATCTCTAGAACCTTTGACTTTACAGTATCAAGTTCTTTAGATCCATCAACTAAAATAAGCAACCCTCTATTAACAAGTTCAAGATAGATCTCCCTTACTCTTCTAAGAAGCTCAAGTTTTTCGTATTCAGGAAATCTACTTAGGCCTTCTTTTTTAGATAGTCTCATTAAACCGATCTCTGGCTTTACATCAATATATATAGCTAGATCTGGTTTCCTAGCATATTTATTTAGTTCAAAAACCCATTCAATAGGTGCGCCCTGTGCTCCCTGATACGCTATACTTGAAAAATAATATCTATCCATAACAACAATTTTACCTTCCTCAAGAGCCGGCAATACCTTACTTCTTAAATGGACTAGTCTATCAGCTGCATATACTAAAGCATCTAGTTCAGCTGATCTAAACTCATTATAGCTTTTCAATGCCTTAACAAATAACGAGTCCGTAGGTTCATATGTATATAGAGCATTATAGCCAATATTATTGAATAGATCGACAAGCCATTTAGCAATAGTTGTCTTACCTGCTCCATCAAGACCCTCAATAACTATTAGAATACCTTTCCTCAACAACCAATCCCCCAAGATCTCTTCTATATATTACATATCCATTACTTGACCTAATGTAATTTATTAAGTCATTAAAATTGATTACCTCAAGTAATGGTATATTGGATAAAATACAGCCGACAATAAGTATTGGTTCAGCCTCACCTACAATGATACATTTAGGAGCTGTATCATATTCTTTGAGAGCATATATGATATATGAGCCAACAGTAGAGCCCCTAGTACCAGGGATAATAAGTACCTTATCCTTAAATGAGCCATCATAACCTCTAATAATACCTTTAGATGGATCTACTTCGCCGAAAAAAGATATTTTATGATCAACCATAAATGGTTCACCAAAACACTCTCCTGAAACAATTTCCTTTACTTTAAAAATTTTCATTTAGTCATAACCCTCCTAATTATATCTTTAAACCCTAGTAAAGAAACCTCTAAGCCATGTAACTTAGACAAATAAAATAATGCTTTACCACTATTAGTTAAAACTTTATCTGGCTTCTCCTTGAACTTAGAAACTATAGGACACGTACCATAAGCTATGTATATGCCTTTACTTCTAAGAATCCCGGTATATTGTTGGATCTCATTAATGAAGTTGTATGGTACTGTGATTAGAAAAACCACATTCTCTTTAACACTCTTATACTTGGATATCATATCAACCATATACCTAAGTTCCTCAACTGATAAATGAGGGCATCCAATGTAAACAAGTGTTTTACCTGAAATATCTGGTGTTGAAGAATATTTATTGTAGAAATCCATAATCTCTCTTCGATCTATTAAGATATTTTCGATATGATCCTCAACAATGTATGTATTCTTCGGAGTTATATTATTAAGGACTATTAGTGCATGATTGCCCGTAGCTGCTGCACTAGCTAAGAATTCCTTTATCATATAAAAGTTCCAAGTCTCTATGTTTTCCACTAATGGTATACCATGTACTTTATCGCCTATATAGAGACCGAGAATACTTGCGTAGGCCTCATCAACAACGTTATACCCGATCTTTATCCTATACTTTACAGCTCTATTCTCTAAAATATGTAGGCCTGCATAGTATGTCCTACCTGTTAATGCAGATGCAATAGTTAATGGACCACCCTCTCTATTAGTACATGCACCATAATATGAATTAGCCATTGCAACGGCATTACTTTCCCCCCAAGCAAGATGCTCATTTGGTTTTGGTCTACGTATAGAATAGGGTATACACGTATATGTTGGATTGGCACCCATCCTTTCAAGTGCATTGATGATTCTCATTTGACCCGTAATGAGGTCCTTGCTAAAGATACTTGTCTTGCCGAATAAGTCGATGCATGTCGGATTAACTGTTGTAAAAACTCTAAATGAACCACCTATTTCAGCTAATTTTTCAATAAGTCTTAGACCTGGATCACCTATATTACTGTAGGAAACTCCAGAGATATGTACATGATTAACTTCAACAAGTCTATCGGCACCAAGACTCTCACCAACCTTAACTATTATCTTTATAGCTAGTTCTACAGCTTCACCGTATTCTCCGTTAAGCATCTTCTCCTCAATACTGCTAAGATACATCAATGTACACCATAGGTTCATGGAATGGATGCTCTGCGGAATAAATCCCTTTTCTTGCCTAAGGGTATTGTTGCATCTATTCCCATTTTATCTACGATACCATTTTCGCCGCTAGGGTCAAGCGTGCTACCGCGAACACCGCTTACAATAACTAGATCCTTTGAGGCTTGGAATCTAGTAGCAATAGCCCATTCAATTTCATACGGATCATCTATATTAATATCGTCATCAACCACTATGACGTGTTTAAGGCTTGGGTGACCAGTAAATGCAGCTAATATAACGTTCTTAGGCTCTCCATCACTTGTCTTTGATATAGATATTACTGCATGAAGCCATCCTCCACCACCAAGTGTAAGCCTCACTCCTTTCACATTAGGAGATACTCTTCTAACACTATCCCAAATCAAGGCCTCCCGTGGAAAGCCCATCAAGAATAAGTGTTCCTCAAGGCTTGGTACAATGGCGTGTATAAAGTGTTTCTCAAATATATTATTAACATATATTTTCTCAAGTTTAAATACAGGCTGCAATCTCCTTTGATCAGGAATACGTAGTATATCAACAAAGGGCCCCTCCCAATCAGTCTCTCTTAGAAGATATCCCTCCAACACAACCATTGCTGTAGATGGTACAGGTATATTATGCAATGGTGTATATACTACCTTTAATTCATTATTCAAAAGCCTATTGGCAATCCATAATTCATACACACCGAATGGTGGGCTCATAGCACATGCTAGTTCTATAACAGGATGTAGGCCTAAAGCTATTGCTACTGGTGTATCCTTGTCTTTCTCCATATATTCTTTATATATCTTATACAAGTGTCTGGGCACTATCCTAACAGTAGCTTTATGGCCATCATATCTCATAATCCTATGATATGATGCATTACATGTTTCATCAATGCAAGCTAATATAATGGAGCTTGTTAGGAAGTATCCTCCATCCTCCCTATAATATTTTATAAAAGGTATATCTAAAAGAGTGGCTTCTATAGGTGTAAAATAGTTTCCAAAATCCTCTTCTCTAGGCTTTAATGGATTCTCAAGAGCTGAAACTAGTTTCTTATAAGCATCAAAATCGTTCTTAGCATTAAGGTATTTATATAATCGATCTCTAGATGTATAAAGGTTAGTGTATATACCGATAGGGAGTCCTTTAAGGACAGCTTTTAATGGATCCTTATATTGATATGCATATCTAGTGATCATTAATTCCGGCTTGATACAACCAAGATCTTTAGCTGATAGTATACTATTATAAAATTCTTCATAATACAAATCATATCCCTCTAATCAATTAACTGTTCTGTATAGTTCTCTGTTAATCTTATTCTAGAAAATCTTATGAATTTTGGTTTACCATTAAACAACGTCTTTATAGCCACAGTTCTATTAACGAAATCTATTCCATGGATTATGCCCGGGTACTCATCTATACCATCACTAGATACAGCTACATAAAGACCCTTTTCAAAACCAGGATTGTAGACTCTAACCTTAGAGACTCCATAGATCTCTCTAATTCTATCCATATGTAAAGCCCTAGGTTGTACTGGTGTAACTATATGGAGCATATCTGGGGTTCTTGAAGCATAATGGATCTCTGCATTAGCTATATTAGATATTTCACTAGCGTCTATTTCCTGTCCAAGGAATAATGGAAATCCGCTCAATACAAGATCATCCATTTTAAATCTCTTAATAGGAGCAGTTTCTAAGAACTTACGGTATCTATCGCTTCTAAGCCTTCTTCTCTCATCCCTTGTCCTAGCTCTTGCCACCAAGGGCGATGGTAATTCATATACTTTCATACCAATTTTTTCAAACCTTCTAAATATACCCCATGAATTATTTCCTAAAACAACTATGGCATCTGGAGATATTCTTTCTATAAGTCTATTCTTATATTCAATCGCGTAACTATCCTGTATCCAGCCATCAGTATCTATAACAACAATATTGACGTTATATCTAGAGAATGCATATTCGATAAGCCTATTAATTTCATATATTATTCTATCAGTATAGTGCTGAGGCCTTATATCTCCTATAAATCTCATAATAGATGGATCAAGTTCCCTCATCCATATCACAGGTTTATTATATAGAGACATTGATATGAAGCCTGGTGGGCCTATATCTGCCTGTCCAACATCAGAATCTATTATCGCTACCTTCAATCCCCTACTATAAGCTATATTAGCAAGTAGTATTGTAAATGATGACTTGCCGCAATCAACCCCTCCAAGAATTACAACTTTTCTCATTTCCCTATCTATTACTTCATTAACGACTGATAGCCAGTTACTAATTGGTTCCTCATTACCACTAGGTTCTTGTAGGCTTGCCCCATTTCCCATAGTGATTTCCAGGATACTATCTTCTAAAGCCATAACTACATAGCTCCTCATACTATGTATTATGGCCTTTTCTCCTAGGCGATAATTTTTACCAAGTATTGATATAGAGCCTTTAGAAACGACTATAGCTGCAGGACCAAATATCCTTAATAGCTTATTCTTTTTCAGTTCTATCTTCAACATAAATATCCACCGGAAAACCCTCCTTTAGAGCAATAATTATTGCTGCATATAGGTCTCTTTTTCTAGTTATGTTATTGTCTATATTATTTCTTATATTAGAAAGTATTCTCTCAATAAACGGGTTTCTATAGCCATGGGGAGTACTACCAACCTCATCAACGGCTTCAATAACCACCCCCTTTTCGACTGCCTTCCTAACGATATATGCTATCTCTAAACCTCTACCGCCAATACCTACTCTAACAACTTTCTCTTTAGCAGGGATACTGGCAAGTAGATCAGATACATATTTTCTTAGAGAATCAATATCTGATATATGGTTCCAATCAATTAATTCACCATCAGCCAATGCTATAACAGTATATTTACCGCCAGGATCAATACCTATTGATAGTAGATTGTATACTTTCTTATCTTTTAATGCAAGAATAGCTTTTTCCAAAACATATCTGGTTCCTCTGGGATCATAAAACACTTTAGCAACTTTATCTTTAAATTTTCTAAATATATCTATGGAGTCAGTATATATGACATCATTAGTTAATACTTTAAAGTTTGGGGAATCAGGTACATTATACTGTATACCACGAGCTCTCAATAATTTGACAGTATTCATATACCTCTTAGGATCATATATTATGATGACTAGCCGACGTATAGTACGGTACACCTCAAATCAATATAACATATCAAGTATCCCTAATAATAGTGGTGGATAATATATTGATCAACTATACTGGATGCGAGATCATAGATAAGATACTTAAGGATAATAATTCATTACTAGTTTATGGAGAGGCTGCTACAGGTAAAACAAGTCTTCTTCTACATATAGTAAAAACTATATCAATGAATGGATTAAATGCTCTATTTATAAGTACTGAGGGCAGTTTATATCAAGCTAGAGTATCTCTTGAACCAGAGAATTATTCGAACGTTTTATTTACGGAAATATACGGCCTTGATGAACTACTTGAATATGTTTTATTATATGTTCCCTTACTTCATAAAATAAGATATATTGTTATTGATAGCATTAACGCTCTCTATAGACTATCGTCCTGGGAAGAAGGTTCTATTGAAAAATTTGGATTAATAAATGCTTTACTGAAGGAATTTGTAAATAAGAGAAACGGATTATTATTTGCATCAGCCCAAGTAAGAGCGGTTGATGATAGTAGTGAAGTCATTGCCTCAGGAATGTCTATTCTCGAGTATTGGTTTGATATTATAATACAGCTTAGAAGAGAAAATGGGAAAAGAGTTTTAAAGATTATAAAGCCTAGAGGCTATGAGAGAGAACTCATAGAGTTCAAGATTACAAGCAAGGGGATTGAATGGATTGAGTATTGATTTTGCAGTAAACTTTATCAAGTATTATGGAGCTGCAATGGTTGCAAATGCTATGCCTGTATTAATAAAGAATGGAACTCCAATGGATCGAGGCTTAATTTGGATAGATAATAAGAGATTACTAGGAAATGGGAAGACGTGGGAAGGATTTGCAGTAGGGGTCATGGGTAGCTACTTAGCATCAACGGCTATTTCAATCCTTTTCAACGATCACATGCTATTTTTCAAACTATGGCTGGCATCCATTACTGGTTTACTTGGAGACATTATTGAATCATTCTTTAAAAGAAGACTAGGAATAAAGAGAGGAGAACCTTTACCCATATTTGATCAATTAGATTTTGCTATTGCAGCAACAATATTTTATCATTTGATAGGAGAATTGAACCTATTTAAGGACTTATGGTTTATCATTTTATCCTTTACCTTAATAGTTGCTTTACACTTGGTAACAAATTCTATAGCATACATTTTAAGATTAAAGGATAAGCCATGGTAAGATCTAAGAAGAGAATTCCTAAGCTAATCCTTCATATCCCTTAGATATGCTTAATAGGAACACCGTTGTTGAAGCTATAGTAAGTATTACTATGATGATTAATAATATCATTAAAACTGTCCTCTCATCTCTGGCTTTTCTAAAACCCTTTGGTCTAAGCGAAGGCTCTAAATGAGGCATTAGTAATGATACAGCTGCAGTCAATAGTACTAGCACCGTAATCAATACTGATAAGCCTATAGCACTAAATCCTATCGTTGTAGGAAACATTGAATAGAGTCTTAAACTATCATACCAATCACCCAAAATTATTGCAGATACTATGAATGATAATGTAACAATAAGCTTACCTATTCTCTCTATGAAATATTCGTATTCAAATATGTGGCCAATAACTGTTTTAAACCTATATTTTCTAGGCACTCTATACACCTACTAATCCACATATGCTGTTACAGCTATGTATTCATAGGTGTGGGAAATAGCTTTTATCCCTAACGATTCTATTGGATAGAGAGTAGTGTATAAGCGGCGTATAAGGTGTTTAGTAGTGAAATATAGGCATATAGTTGGCATATCCTTGCTCATAATAGCAGTTATATCATATATTTATCTTGCATATATACTACCAGCCAATGAGATAATGGATGATAGTATTGGATGGTTCCATAAACATGTTATTAGACTTATAGTTAAAGAAGAAAATTATAGTGATCATTATCTATGGTTTCCAAAATCATTTGATCTACTGAGAACACCTATACTTATTGATAAAATGGTTGTTTCACTTGGTTTAGCTAATAATCCAGGATTATTAACAATTATTTTTGGAGCAATATTAGCTATTATAGTATATATCATTGGTTATTCTATATTTAAGGAGCCAATAGCTGCAGGCATAGGTTCACTTATTGGTGTACTAACACCTACAACATTATATTGGTTTAGGATTAATATGTTTGGATCCTATATTGCTGGCGTAATAGGTATATTAACGCTCATTACAATAGGCTATGCTTTAAAGAAAAACAGTAAATTAGCTACAATACTATCTATAATATTATTCATAGCGACATGGTTACTTTGGAGCTCGGCTTGGTTCATACAAATTGTTTATAGTCTATATATAATTGCATTGATATATAGTGGTAGAATAACAAAGAATTCGCTATACATAGGACTAGCGCTTCTAGTATTCTCTCTACCAATAAACCTTATGGGAATATCATATTATATAACGATATATCATGTGTTTAGCATAATCCTTTTAGCGGTATCATTGATCCTTGCATGCGTAGAATATAGAATTGTTACAAGATTTAGAGAACCTATTAAGAGAAATATATGGAGGTTCCTAGGAGTTTTCATACCTTTTATAACAAGTATATCTCTAGCATTAATAATTAACCAAATTATAGAGTTACCAGGTATTCCTGAGTCTTATCTCAAAGCATATAAGCCATTTGCAGATTATATGGCAGTAGCTATACTAGCTCCATTCTCAATAGTATTATTTCTTAGAGCAGGATACTTTGAAGAGATCGAGAAATCATTTATAGAATTTTTGACGGTAGCAGGCTTCATGACAGGGATGATAACAGCCTTTATTGATCCTCCCCTATCAGTATATTCCAGTATATTAGTTGCATCCATAATAGCTTATGGACTAGAGAGACTTGCTACTGTAACAATAAAGGGTGTGAAATCACGATGGAAATATCTATATTTCATAGGAACTCTATGGATCATACTTTCGGCTATCATGGCTAATGCATATGCATCATATACAGTATCTACAGCAAAACCAACAATATATTATGGCCCTGTAACTAGGGATCTTGTTGAAACACCTCCAAAATCCTCGCCATTACTAGAAGTATTAAAGCATGTAGAAAATGGATCGCTTGTTATAGTTGACTGGACAAGGAGTTATTGGATTATAGGCTATAAAGATGTGTTTATAATAGCTGATCCCAATGCACCTCTATATAATAAGAGACTAATATCTCAAATCTTTGTAAGCGACGAATATGTATCACTCGGTATCATCAACGATCTTGTAAAGGAATATGGAATAAGAAATGTCTACATATTAATAAGCGAAGTAATAAGTGTAGAGAATACTACAGGAGAATTTAGATCAGCACATATAGGGAGACCCATCATAACAACTACAAGAGAAGGACTACAACAGGCAAACTTTCTACCAGTAGGGGATACAGCTAAATTCATAGACTACTTAAATCTAGCTAACTATAGCCTTACAAAATATATTGATAAGAATAAGGCTACCTATGGATTTCAAATACCATTAGCATGGAAAGAAGAAGCTAAAGGAACTGTGCTTATTAAACTTATTATAACCGCTATTGATAAACTAGGCTATCCACCAGTAAATGATGTATATAGTAAAACCGCAGTCTATTTGCTTGAGGAACAAAAGCCTAAATTCATAGAATTCATTAATGCCTCAACCACATACTTATATACTATTAGAACAGACTTCATGAGCTATAATGTATACTATATGGCTGCACTATTTAAAGTAGATCTAGAGGCATTTGCTGAGAGTGGAGATTAAGGATCGAATATAGGATTTTCATCAAGCTTGATCAGTCCACTAACCATTTTCATTCTCAATCTATACTTTAGATACTTGTCCTCGGGAGAGAACCTAGGCGGATGTGGCACAACTACTTCGGAACCACATACTGGACATTTATCACGTTTAAGAGTATATCTACCACATTTAGGACATTTCCTCATAAGCCATTTCATCTCTTTTCACGCTCAAACCTCATTTCCATACCAAGTGTCTCAGCTTCACGCTCAATATTTCTCAATATATTTGATAAAGCTTTTTCAGCTGATTTATAATCATTAGCTTCTATTTCAATAATATATCTTGGAGCACCAAGGGTATATACCTTAGCCTTTATTCCTTCTCCGGATTTTATAGCTATACTAGGTATTTGGAGAAGTACTTTCCTAATATCCTCTACACCATGAGGTTTTAGACTCCTAAGAATTAATGTGCCCCTGATCTTTACTTTCTTTACCCTAACATATCTTTTTACTTCTTCAAGTATAGGACTTATCCATTCCTCAGGTATTCCAGCTTCCCTTAATGCTTCATCACCTCGTAATACTGCTTCTTCAAGCCCATACATAGGATCTCCATAGAAGTCCTCAAGTCTCCATATAACTTGCTCATATGCTTCATCGATACTCTTTCCAATTTTTTCAGCAATTAATTCGATAATCTTTGCTGCTTTTACATACCGTTTCCACCATAGCATCTTTCTCCTACGCTCATTATCTGCAACTTTCTTTAGACTTACATCAACAGTTCTTCTTCTCCTATTAACTCGTATAACTTTAACAACGATCTTCTGTCCTTCCCTAATTACATCTCTAATATTGCGTATCCATCTTGTCGATACCTCGCTCCATGGCAGATAAGCATCCATACCCTCGTATTCGTCTAATTTAACATAAGCTCCATAATCAAAGATCTTATCGACAGTTGCTACAACAAGTTCTCCGACACCAGGTAATTCTTTCCTAGCTTTAACCATCTACAACCACCCTATCTAGAGAATTACCTCTATAAAACAAATCAAGTATAGTATCTGGTTATTAAAGGATTTGATAGAATTATAGAAGGAATAAATAGAACTAGCCTAGTTCAGCTATAATTTCTGCATTTTCCCTTATAATATAGGCTTTTCCACCAGTAGGTTTAACAAGTATGGTGCCACAGACTTTGCATCTAGCAGGAAATGTTGCGTGGCTAAAAATTATATTCTCAGCACCGCATGAGCGACAGATTACACGAATAAACTTACTACGAGGCTGGGGAATAAGGATCTTGCGGCGCTTAACCATTACCTACCAGCCTCCACAAGCTCAACCTTCTTTAGACGAATACCTCTACGGTGAAGTATATAGCCGCATTTACGGCACTTAAGTTTTAGTACAATCTTCTTGGTAACCTTAGCAAAACGTTTCTGTTCAGGTTTTCTCTTACTACCATAGCCCTCCTGCTTTCTACGATATCTACGCTCACCCTCAGCTAATGCCCTTCTCTTACCTGCTTTATAGATTGTTACACTATGCTCTGTATGGGCCTTACATCTTGGGCAATACGTTACAATAACCTTTGGTACCTTCACTACCATCTACACCTCGCAGTACATGACACTCTATGATATTAGGTCTAGAAAGTAGGATAGTTTAGAGAGATATTAAA
>CAZITZ010000012.1:0-5616 GCA_964542295.1 uncultured Desulfurococcaceae archaeon | reverse complement strand
GCCTTAGAAAGCCTTAATCGAGTAAGCATTTCAGCATCATCAGTGATCTTTTTAAGATATTTAAAGAAATACTCTCTGGCTAAACCTTCCTTTTTCCTAACTTCGGGAATGGCTACATGTAGTTCCCTATAAAATTCATTAATCAGATCACTGCTCATTCTTAGTAATTTTTTAGATCGAAGTTCATCATAATTAAGACTTAAGTATCTATTAATCAAGGTCTTCTAACCTCCAAATTATCGGTATTAACCACCTCTACTAAACCTTTAATAGCAAGATAAAAACCTATATATGCATCAACTCTAATTGGCTCGCCTGAATGAAGCCTATGTTCCTTATCTAAAATTCGTATCTGAGGTATTGTAAAATATGGTTTAATAGTAACTGTTCCATCAAGTATTCTAAAATCACTAAATGTATAATCAAAATCGCGATTAGGATCTAATTCATATACGGCTAGACCGGATTTACCATTTATAGAGTATATAAATCTAGATAATCTAGATGTATCCATTGTAACAACAGTATCTATGTCTATTCTCATAAGATCAGCTAATTTTAATAGATCGTTATAACTAACCTCTATATAGTGTCCATGATCAATTACATCCAGGTACTGTAAAGCATAGTCTCTAAGTCTAGCTCTTATACCATGCTCATGTTCTTTAAAGAATATTGCCTTATCTTTCTTCCTACCAATACGTGGAACTAACCGATCTATCATAATATTACTCAATGTGATGTAATCAACTATTTCTCTACGTGAATCCCTATCTAAAATAGTTAAATGTTCGTCTTCAACACGTATATGAAAGCCTCTATTACCTGAAAAAGACACTGTGATCTTTTCAGCTCCTAATTCATTTTCCAGGATATCTATTAATATTAAAGCATCGCCCCAAGCTCTTCTGAGACATTGTTCTGATAATTGAGGTATTTTTGAGATCTCTTTAGACCTACATTTAGGACATTCCTTTATATCGTCTTTAAATACTTCACCGCAAGATAGACATATTGACACCGCATCCCTACAACCACTATAATGATCGGCATCTATGTCAAACATTAGATCGGCTCTGATGAGGCCCTTAGATTCCATATCCCTACTTGAAGGATTTTCATAAAGAGCTACAGAATAATAGAGATGTAATGGTGGATTGTCATTAATATATTCATAAAGTTTGATCATTGAAGGGAATTGTAGATGGCGAACATAAGTTTTTGAATCTATAGGTTGAATAGCTATTTCACGTTTAGGTAGAAAATGAGGTTCTTTTAAGATCCTTAAACCATAGTATTTAATTATGACCTCTTTTAAAAACTTCTTACTCTGTCCTTGGCGCAACATAGAATACTAACCTGCCCTCTTGCGGTAATATGTATTCAATCTTACATGGAATAGCTGTACCAAATTCAAATACTACTTCATTAGCTGCTTGTGCTGCTCCAACAATATCTGCTAGGTAATCAACAGTATAGATCGCGCGAGACTCTTCTTCAGACTCAAACTCTATCAATGCACCACTTTCCTCAGTAAGTTCAATTTCAGCCTCAGCTAAATCACCCGAGCTCCTCGCAATAAGAGATCTTGTATCTGGATTTGCAAAAAACTCTATTGCATCGCCTATGGGTTCCAGATCCTTTACAAGATCTCTAAATACTGTGCTAAGCATCTTAATTCTCGTCTTAAAAGGTATTTTTAACTCAGGTAATTGTTCCGCTAGAGTCTCTATTGATGGCATTATAAATTTTCTAGTACCTTTTCCGAGAAAAGCAACAACAAGTCTGCCTCCCTCAAGTGTTGATAGTTCTAGCCTATCTTCTTTAGTAGCTCTACGGAGAATCTTAGCTAGATCCTCTAGATTAACGCCCACTATTTCCTCTCCTTCAACATTAAATTCATCAAAACTCGTACTAGGCATATTGAAGTCAACAAGAACAACCCTAGATGCATCAATAGCCTTTAATCTAAATCCTTCGTCAGTTATACGGAAGGCTGCTTCCTCAATAATTTTGCTAACAGCATTTATAGCGTATCTCCATACCCTTGCATCAAAGAATAGTATTCTCATAACCAGATACCCTCCAAAATATTCTCAATACTACTATTTTAGTTAGAATAGTATATTAAGTGATTCCTTCAATGTGTATTAGGCTTAATTATTATTTCTTGAAAGAATATACTTATTGTATACATATGAATATAGATTACGAGATAAAACTATTATCCTCTCAATTAATGCTTTAGACTGTATATGACTGGGAGTAGAATAATAGGCTTCTCTTGCAATACTTTCAATCTTTTCTAAGCCTTTGAGTATAGCCTTCACCTCATAGTCCTCCATAACGATCACATCTAATTAGTCGTATTCTCTCCAGACATAGCCGCATTTTGTACATTTGAAAAATCTAGTGGCTGGTTCATCAGCAGCTCTTGTCTGCAAGGTCCAGTAATATGCTTCATGATTACCGCATTTAGGACATATAACATCTTTAGTTATAGGCAATCCCCTGACCCTGTCTTTTTCACTAATAACTATTGTCCTATCTTTTTCACTATGTTCAATAACTGTTGTTTGCCTATAGCTACTAACATCATGTTTACTAAGTGGCTGTTTATACCCACATCTAATGCATACTAATAGTGTTTCATTATTCAGTCTTTTAGGTACCATTATGCCTCCGCATTTTGGGCAAAATTTCATTGCAATCTACCTCATGAAACTCTACTATGTAAATAGAAGATATGGGGCTACATACTTATTTAATTATCTCTAAACAGTTCTCAAATATACCGTATCGTTTATGCATACACACATTATCCACGAAACTACATATTCTCCTCAAACTCTGGCTATGTCGTAGAAGAAGTTCTTGGGAAAGACTTTTAGATATAGAATATATTCCAAGGGATCCAAGAATCTGTCCTAATACTACAGAATCTGTTATAAAGTATCTGATCTCCTCAAATGTTTTTAAACAAGAGATCTCATTAATAAGGGAAAAGTAATCTACATCAGTACTACAAATAAATGAGAAATCTTCCATAAAATGTGAGCGATAAACAACAAAGATTACTGAATTATTACATGTCAATGCATATAATATTCTTGATTCTTCTTTAGGCCTCCTCAAAGCTTTTCCTCAACAAGTCTTTTAAATTCACCAAGTTTCTTCTTAATATCCCCAACAATCTCCATTAACACTTTATCAATAGGATATCCCTCTTCAACTTCAATAATGAGCTCCATTGTTTCTCTCAATGGATGTGGAATTCTATATGATGCAAAAACTACATGGGGATTAGCCATAGCCGTCTTGGCAATAAGGTTTCCCAGAGTATGTCCCTCGCCTTTGATATGAATAATTAATTCACGATCAGTTTTTCTCTTGACACTAAGCTCCATGACCCAGCCCTCCAGTAGGTTAATAGATAAACCACTCTATAAAGCTTATTATAATGTATAATTAAAGAAATCATTTACTAACAAAAGGCTCACTCATCAAATACATGTCAAGTGCTTTTTTCCATTCAAGTTTAAGCCTAGCTTTACCATCTTCATCCCTATATAAATAACCTAATTCTTCAAGTTCAGCAATAACTTGATCTATTTCTTCAACCGATCTATTAGTTAAAATAGCTGCAGCTGTAACCAAGTACTTTGCCGTAGTTCCACCTACTTTATATCTAATAGCTTGAATAATATCGGCTATTTTATCTGCTAGCCCTATTAACTCGTCTGGTTCGATGCCCACTTCTATAATATTTCCTTCATATCTCACATCATATCCCAGTTTTCTTAGAATTTCTATTAATAATATAGGTGGAAAAGTCTTTCTTATCCTAGAAACTATATAATCTATTGTGACCCTATACCCTTTTCTAGTTCTAATCATTGATCTTTTATACATACTTACTAAATGCTTAATTTTACTCCATGCATTTCTAATATCAGATTTATAGCCATAAAGCTCAACATAAATACCATGTTCTCTAAACGTTATACTAATCTCAGGTACACTGATATTCTCACGTATAAACTCAGCTAATTTATAGCATTCTTCTCCATGACACGAAATATGATAAACTCTACGTATTAATGGCATAACTTCCTAAACCCTATTTTTCTTCATATAGAAGATAATGTATTAAGTAAGTATAAAATCTACTGGATCAACTGTATAAACTACTTATATAAGTATTTTATAGAAACTTTTCTCTTCTCAATATTTCCACATATAGGGCAGATCATTGAATCATCACTCTGCCTCTTTAAAATTGCGCCACATTTACTACAAGATGCAAGTATAACCCCATGTTGTGGGCCCTTAGTAGTTAATTGAAATGGACTTCTATCATTAAGTACTTTAGCTCTAATAATATCTCCTAGCCTAAGAGCTTCATACATCGTTTTAATATATTTTTCACTGATTTGAGAAATATGAATAACCCCGCTAAAATCAATCGACCTTGAACTAACGCCTTCTATTTGAAAGATGTCTATAAATGCTATATCATCAGATACTGTTGTAACCACTCCGATAACCACATCTCCAGGTTTCGGATAATTAGGCTTACCTCTAACTTGACGTATAATTACAAGTCTCTGACCAAGATCTATTTTTAAATAGCCTACTTGACTAGCCCTAATGTATCCATCATCATATGCATAAGTACCGGGACCGGGCATAAACTCTTCGATCGTATATAGTTTATCGCCGACTATCACTAATCTCTTATTATTCATGGTCTAGCACCTCTTAATACCATATAGATCCACTTTAATTCTATAGATCTTTCTCGTGTGATGCTTATACGTCATCTTTATTGGAAACTCAATCGTCTCCTCATAAACTACACGTGAGTTAAATGCTTTAGCTATTTCCCTTATTAGTCTATGTGCACCACTACTATATTTATGCATTGTATATACAGAGTTGCCCAGAGATAATGCCTTTGATAAAAAGATCATGTCAATCCCTCTATTTCTCTTTTTAACACCGAATGGAGGATTCATAATAATTGTATCTATATTATAGAAATGAGTATTTCTTACATCTCCAAAAACAAGTAATGCCTTATGCAGTAATCTATTATTATGCAACCATCTATACATATAAGCTAATACATCATAATCTATGTCAATACCTATAATTCGGTGTGCACCTAAAAATAATGCACCAATACCTAGTCTAAGAGTCCCACAACCTAGATCAAGAATTGTTTTATCCTCAATATCTCCTCGAATAAATGCCTCCCACAAAATCTTCGATGCAACATTGGATGGAGTAATATATTGTTCAAGATGCTCCTTGGGAGAAACATAATCAGGAGTTTTCTCAAGAAATAATTCTAGTTTTTTACGATCAATCTTCATTATCTATCTACCATGGATAACGATACTCCATACTCTCATCAAGAACCATTAATGCCTCTCCTGGAGTTAAAAGCGGTTTATAGAAATCACTAAGATCGTCTATTGGAAGCCTTGGACAACTTGTCACTATATATATGTCGGATCCTAATGCTTGATCTAAGGCAATGAGCCTATCCTTATCGAGGTAAGATACGATTGCCCTGTAAACCTTAACATCTTTTACTACTAATCTTTTATA
>CAZITZ010000011.1:17256-19635 GCA_964542295.1 uncultured Desulfurococcaceae archaeon | reverse complement strand
CTACCTAAACTCGAAATATATTCCAGCAGGTACATCATAGTAGCATGGACCACACCAGGGACACCGCCATGGAGGATCAACTCTATATTGATAACTACTAACCCTCACATAGACTGTCTCATAAACATTATAATCACCGGGAATAGATGGATGATCACCGTGATTTACTAGATTACCACTAATATAGATAGATGGGCCTTGAGCAGATAACGTGATCTGGAAAGCTGATGCAAAGCGTTCAGCTACAACACATGTTAAACCACCAGTAGGCAAGCCTAAAGCAGCGCATACACATATAGCAGCAAAAGATCCAACAGGAATACCCACCTCAAAATCGGCTCCACACGTATCATGGTATTGAAGGATCTGTTCAAGAGTTATGCTCTCGCCGGGATCAAGATCTCCATCTGATAATGCCGTACCACCAATATATAGGCGCGTCATGTCTGTTCCCTCATAGAAGTTATACATAATATCCTCAGCTGGTAGACCATAGCTTCCTCTACCAACGATATCAGTATCCTCTGTCAAAATATCTGTAATCACATGATCGACATCGTCATGAATGTATTCGCAAGAAGGCTCTCCATAACTATATTCACATCTATAGACTTTATACATACTATATATTGGTCTAGCCCATATCCAAGCCCACCACTGAGTATTCGGTGCAAGTATATTGGATCTGCCGTAATAGTATGTCTCTCCACCCCATGACATGCCAGAGCCTTTCCATAATGTAACTTGGGGCTGTTCCGCATTTTCTATCTTGGGTATTATTTCTCCGGATGTGAATGTTGGATAAACACCTATAATCTTCTCCTGTAAACCAATATTTATTGAGATCGAAACTGACCCGCTCCTTGAGTTTTTATTCCATGCTATGAGTACTGGCGTCTTGACATATAGTTTACCGTTTACTTCATTAAAGTAGTCGCTAGGAAGTGTTGAAACTAGATCCTCGGGCTTAATCCGTATAACTAGTTCTCTATAATAGTAAGGATGATCAATCCTATCTTCAGGGCTTATTTCTGTAGCTAGCTTTGTAATTGAGAATGTACTTACGTATGATGATTCTACTTCTAAAGCTCTAAGAGAATTCCTTGATAGATAAATGGTATAACTAAGTGATTCTCCTCTAACAATATCTATTGGCCTATAGGATATTGAATCATATAACTGGTAAAGAAGCTCCCCTGTCTCTTCATTATATATGAATACTCTTAATATTAAGCCAGAATACGTTTTCTCTACGTCACCAGATCTAGAATTATAGGTTGCAATCCAGTTTTTGGCGATATCATATAGTTTATCTAAAGAAATGAATATGTTATTGGAACCTTTATATAATGCTCTATGTACTACTAATAGATCTTCTTTATACTGGGGTGGAGCAATAGCAATAACTTCTATACTTAATGCAATATTTGACCTACTCAATATACTTGTTCTATCAACTGGTTCCCCATTAACTACTTCATAGAGTCTAAACTTGATATATATACCTGGGCTATAAGATACGCTAATGAATCCTCCTAGGAGAATAAATGTTATGATCAAAATTATGACGATAGTTTTACGGGAAATACTCATATTAACACCATTGAATAATTATGAATTGAAGAATATATTCTTTTCATAGTAGTAACTCTTACTAATTAGAAAATACTTTAATTATTTAGTGTCCGATACCATTAGTCAAAGATCATATAATAAGTTTGATATCTATTCATAAAGTAATAGGGAAACTTTAAATACATTATCGATCTTAATTTAGACGACTTTCTTTAGGATCGTTGTATTATAGTCTATTATCACACGTATATAGTTACGGAGCATAGCGTCTATACAGGGGTCACCTGTATCTACACGGAGTACACCAATACCCCTGATCTTCCTATGAGTGGCTATTACAATGATGTTCCTCTTATCACTAACTCTCCGGATAACCTCTGGAGATATCTGTTGATTCCCACGCCCAAATATAAATCCCTGGCCTCCTATAGGTGATACTATTATCTTAGCTTTTGGATACTTGTCTAGTAGCTCGAGTAAGCCCTTTTCATCAAGATCTTTTCCAACTAGCACCCCATTATAGACTGCATCAACTCCCAAGAGAGTCTTAGATAAGCCTAGTTGATCAGCTACTGCTTTAACAGTTGATCCGGGTCCTAGGATATAGAGTGTATCAGGCTCCATATTCTCAACAACATATCTCGCTATAGCCATCTTGTTCTCAACTTCATCGGCAATATCTAGACTTGGCTCCTTACTGGCCTGAACAAGGCCCCGGACATATGGGATCTTTAAATAACCATAGAGTTTTACAACCAGCCTATCTCTACGAAAAGCCTCTTCATCAATATCTAGTACCTCCTC
>CAZITZ010000011.1:14826-17156 GCA_964542295.1 uncultured Desulfurococcaceae archaeon | reverse complement strand
TTCGTTCACGTACAGCCTCAGCAAGATCTCGGTGTACACGGTAAAGCCTTAAACTGGCTTCACGGTATCCAGGGTATAAATGGAGCCCAGCAACGACCCTGCCTTTATAGAATAGTCTATAGCTATACGAGTGTCTATCAACATAGAAACCATATTCCCTAAACCTCTGTACAAGCCTATCAAGATCACTTACCCTAACCCAATACAAATACAGCCCCTAGATAACCATATTTATCTAGAAAACCATGTATCTATATAAGACTATTTACATATTTTTGTGTAAGACCATTGTTAACTGGGGGGTTAAACTCCTCCCTTCGCCTCCAGAACCCCGGACAGAGTCCATGAAACCTCCAGTTGCAACAAACCCGATAAACCGGGGGGTAAACAATGGAGCTTAGCGATTACCTCTATTATCCAAGTTCCATTGTTTACCGGGGAGTAAACAGAGCCTCTATTTCCACTGGAGAAAATATTATTCCAGTTCTTCATATGAATTCATAAACTTCATGTCAGGAGAATGGACCCCAATATTTCTTATGGAAACTATGGTTCTAGATTATACACCACCTTACTTATAAAGAGTTTGTATAAACTAGTATTTGACTCCATTTCTACATGATCTTTTTCTATTTGTATGCTAACTTTATCTACAGATATAGTAATGTAGTATTGCAGTGGAAGCCAGGGGGTCTAGGATTCTATTTACCTACTTCTTAAATAAACCATAGAGTTGCGGAACTATTGTTATCGCTATTATAGTTATTATGGCGATTATATGGGCTATATAGAGTGACCCTATAGTCTCTAGGAGGTAGACGGTTAATGGTATTGATGTTATAGTTATGATTATTGCCTGAATAAATAGTGTTGAATATGCAATGGCTGAACTCTTATATGTGGTTGTAATGCTTGTCTTTAACAGTATTATTGATTCAATAACGAATATTGTCAGTAATACAATATGATCTATTGCTAGAACAATTTGTGTTAGAAACATTAGACCCCATAATACTACTAGCAACCAAATAATGGTCTTTGATATTCTATAGATCTCATGATATGCTATATAATAGGCTGATATACCAATGAATAATGGAATCAACAATATCGATAGATTATATAATAGTATATAAGTGGTAGTTAATGGCATATAATAAGCATATGCTGTAAAAATAATATTTATTTCTAGATAATGTAATCCAATAAGTAATACTGGTATATATGCTACTAGTATAACTATTAAAAGATCAGTAGCTGTTCTAGACCCCCATTTACCTTTCATAATACTAATTAGTAAATAGATCAAGACAATAGCTAATGATATAGTAAATACATTCGGCACAGGCAGTATAAAATATCTTGACTCTCTAAAATCCAGGCTCGGTTTTAAACTATAGTCTTTTAGGCTATATAGTACAGTATATTCATCCTCATATGGATAAGCTATAAAGTCGCTTACAAGTCTCGCTGTTGGCATGCTGCCATATTCTACAGTATATAGTAGTCCACGACATTTTATACTGCCTTTACCATAGCTTATTATGGAACTTATATACTCTGAAGCATTAGCTATTAGCTTATGAAAACGAATACTATCCTTTAGATCTCCTAAAAACTCTACGTATGCATTCTTAAGTATAGTTTTAAGGACAATATTGATATTATAGCTTTCCTCAACACCAAGATCTCTGGGAGATAATGGGTTTTCAGAAACTATTGTTAGAGAAATTCTAGTCTGTCCGGGAGCTAGTTTATCAACGTATAATGGATAAACGATCTTATCTGTCTTGAATAAGTAATATGTAACTAGTATCGACTCATTACTTAATACTGTTTTACCTAAAACCACATACTCCCATCCAAGCCCATTATAATGATCTAGTATTTCACTAAAGCTATCAGGTATATTGATAGACATACCGTTCATAGATAGAAAAGCCTTTACATCATCTATTGTCGGCCTAGATGCCTCCACGATCCGTAGATCAATTTCTTCACCTTCAATCCTACCGATCTCTAGCATAGGTGATCTACCTAGTCCACCTACATTAGCAATAATTGGTGAGAAGACTAGTATAGCAGCCAATGGATTACTGTCAGGATATCTAGATATGCTACCAATACTCTTAAGGGCTATGCTACGAATTTTTATTGTGAAGGGTTTTATTGTTCTAAAAGCTCCATAGAGAAGAGGCTTAGATGGTAAGGGGAAATAGTATAGAGTTGTAGAATTACTGGTTTCCACATGGTAATGAGATATAACGATTAATAGCTCATACCCGTCACTATAAAAGATCATTGCATCCTGATAAGGTATACCACCATAA
>CAZITZ010000011.1:11898-14726 GCA_964542295.1 uncultured Desulfurococcaceae archaeon | reverse complement strand
CTCATACCCGTCACTATAAAAGATCATTGCATCCTGATAAGGTATACCACCATAACGATAAACACCAACATGATGATCATAACAGAGGATCCCGGAATCACTACTAACTATAAAACCCGAAAATAACATGAGGATAAGGAAAAGTAACAATAATCTAGACCTCAAGGCAAAGACATCAAATAAAACTACGCGGCAATGCCATATATAGATAGAGGAGCAGCCCCGCCATAACCCGCATTCAGTATCAACCACATTCGACTAAGCGGCCAACCCCCCGGATCACACGGCTACTCATCCCGGGAAACGTGGCCTTGCACCCCACGGGACCGGCCGTTTCAACGCATCCACCCACCGTCCATCAGCGGGTTATCCGGCCCTCCGTTGCCGGAGGACCCACACCGCCTCATAGCCATCCGGGGGTGGCCGTATCGTTTCTGTGCCGTTGCCACGGCTACTCGCCGTGCCCCTTTCGGGGCCGTGGTGCCGTGGGGTGTGTGGTGTTTCCTCAGACCCCTTTCGGGCCCGTTGGTGGTTGGCGGGGCTGCTCCCATTATTTTATTCTGTTACCTGGTTTTTCTTATTTTGGTTTTCCAGTATATGATTATTAGTATAACTAAGGCGAGGATTATTAGGCCTATAATCGTTATTGGAGAGGTAAAGGCTTCAGGGCCTATTGGTGTTATATTTGATGGAGTGTTTGGCTTCTCAGGAATTTTTTCTAATTCTATATAATATGTATAATTACCCATATTGCCTAAGTTGTCATAGGCCTTGACATAGATCAGTAGATCTTGTCTATATCTCAGGATCTTTCTAAGTGTTAGAATATCCTCCTTTTCACTACTATATTCTTTTTCAAGAATCTTTTCTTCATTAATGAATATATCTACCTTATGCAAACCGGATATATTGTCTCTTACATATACAGTTAGATCTAATTCATAGCCATTGCTTATATTAGACAACGAGTATGTAATTTTTATAAATGGAGCCTCGTTATCAATAATCAAGGTAATTGATTTATTAAATACATTACCAACCCTATCTTCTATAATAATATATCCTTTCCAGATCCCACTATCTAGATTTAATGATAGTGTATGATTTAAATTAAATGGATACCTAGATCCGTTAATTACAAGATATGTTTCAACAATACCGCTTAGATCATAAGCATTTATTGTTAAGTTTATAGTATGTGTTTTGCTATAAATTATGTATCTAACCCCGGATACTATTGGAGGCTCAAAGTCCAGGTATAGAGTTATTGTTGTTAAAGAGTAATGATCAAGTGCATCAAGTGCATAAAATGTTATATTGGTACTTCCCGAACCCGATACAGGAATAATAAGTGATGCTTGAAATCCGTTGCTGAGGTTCCATGATCTAATGATTAGTTCAGTAATATTATACCATTGATTATCAATATTCACTTTAACCTCTTTTAAGAAAGGCTCATATATAGTTACTAACACATTTGATACTCCATAATATCCCCTATATCCTTCCAAATAATTAACTGGTACAAAGTATCCATATACACTGATATCCCATGGGATCTGAATAGTTATTTTTGGGGCATTATTATCTATATATACTATGGTATACCATGTATTAGTGTATGAACCATTAGGCCATATTATATCAATAGATAGTCTGTAGGTTCCATCAGGATATAATGAAGTGTCTAGTAGATAAGATGTATTACCACTCCATTGCCCAGCAACATAAGTTTCTTCACTAGGTATATTAGTAAGCCTAATAATCCCTACTAGATCTTGACTACACGTAATATTTATCTGTAGTATTCCCTGAACATGAGAGGCATTAGTCGTATTGACCGAAACATGTACATGTATATTCTCTACCGATATATTGAAATATAATACTATATTCTTTGAAACGATGTGTTCAGCTATGTCTGAGACAATAATGGTTAATACATGTCTTCCAGGTCCATAGGTCCATGGATTAATGTTTATTGAAAAGAATCTTTCAACAGGATCTCTTACGAAGAATAATCTTATATCATCAATATATACATATACTTCCTTCAAAAAAATGTCTGAAACATTAAATATAAGATTAAAACTATGGTCAATAATGGTTTCATTAAGTGGATTTATAATGTTTAGTATTGGTGGAGATACGTCCTTAATTATATATAATTTCACATTGACATTACTGGTATTAATGGTTAACATATATATTCCATCCGGTATATTTGATAGATCAATATTTACAGATAGAGAACCATTCCCATGTAATAAAGTAATATAGGTATTATTAACATATACATAAAGATCTATGGGTTCTGGATAAATAACTGTTAAGGATAAAGTAAGATTTTCCCATGATATAACTGACCAGTTCCTAGGCTCAGTAATAATAATAAGTGGCCCAGTAGGTGGATTCTCTTTCTCAATAACAGCAAAAACATGGGTAGCATAACTATGTAGGCCATCGATATTTGTCGCTGAAATATTCAATATATAATGTCCTGGCTCTAGATTAATTGTATAGATTATATGAGTATTATTGTATATTTTTTTATAGAATAAAGTATTTCCTAGATAATCTGATATAGAAATTTCTAGACTATAGATTTGTCTATCATCAAGTATGGTTGCATTTATAGATATCGGAGATTCTAGTATGTTTTCAATAGGTGAATTAATTAATATATTTGGAGGCGTCTTGTCAAGGGTTCTTTTCATGTCAAGTTTTAGTAGGAACAAAGTTCCTTTGTCCATGTAGTCCATTATAATATAAATATACGTTTGATTGCCATATACATAGGCACCTTTCCAGTCAAACATATATGTTGA
>CAZITZ010000011.1:8982-11798 GCA_964542295.1 uncultured Desulfurococcaceae archaeon | reverse complement strand
GATAAATAGTAATCAATGAAAACATAGTTTCCAATAATGAGAGGGACATATTTAGAATATACAATAGTTCCATCTAAAGGATCTATTATTCTCAAATAATATTTGTTATATGATTTTGAGGTTATTAGAAGGTAAGCGTTATATGTAATCATAGAGATATATTCTTCATTAAAATATATGCTCCAGTTAATTGATGAAACAGTAAAACTTTCATTATTGCTGTAGAAGATATTAATTGGTATATTCAGGTTATAAGTAGTAACTACTGAGGAGTTTCCACTAAATCCATTAATAACATTATAGGTAAGCTCTATTCCATCAGGATAATAGGGATCCTCTATTAGTACATAGGATTCGTTAAGAACATTACTAATGAATTTTATGGGCAAGATCCCTTCTTTAAATCTAAACGGATCAAAAATTCTAATATATATGGTATAGCTATTATTTTCTTTCAAAAAACCATGGACACCTAAACCTATGAAAGGCCGATCTATAATAGTGTTTATGACTACTGATCTATTGACGAGATCGACTACGGTTAATCTAAGATCGTTAGAATAGCTTGAAATCAAGAATAATAAATTATCTAAAACATAGAAGTGAGATAAGCTATCTATGTATAATGGTGGTAGACCTGTAAATATTATGATTGGATTAGATGATGAATAATGTATCATTAGATGCGTATTATTAACTATAATGGCATCAGGAAGTCCATCGTTATCATAATCTCCTATAACTCTTAACTCATTTACTTTATTTAGTCCTAAGTCTTTACTTGAAATAGGGTATAAGTAATTATTTGGCTTAGCTATAGGTTCTTCCTGAATATATGCTCTTCCAGTAAATGTTATGGAAATAAATGAAATTATAATCAAGGTTGTAATTATTAGGCATATGACACTGGATTTGTAGAAAATCATAGTTTATACCCTTTAGACTATGGAAGTACTTGAAAGCTTTACGGAATATATGATTCTATTACTCTAATATATTCCTCTCTACTTCTTACTTTACTATATTCTTCTAAGGGTTCTTGATTTAGTGTTAAAAAGGTACTTAACCATTTATATAGTCCCTTTAATTGAATAACGGCATCTCTAAATCCTGTAATGTATAGTGCAGCAATTACGGCTTCGATACTACTTAACATATATGGTTTCCCATAGTTTATTGGATTACCAGCTACTAGATAAGGAAGTTTTCTATGTAATCCAGGCATTTTCTTAAAATAATTTGGTGTCAACTTCTTCCATGAAGCATCTACAACTACTAAACCAAATTTTTCAATAAAGATTCTATCCCAGGGTCCAAGATAGTCTCTAGCATAAGGATCTAAAACAATGGCTTTACGGGGTATTCTCCTAGTTATTATGGCATAACCTTTTCTAACCATTTTTAAAGCAGTATTTTTCCGAGGATCATCTTCACTATAGTGTATGACATATATTCTTACATCCATTTCCATCCACAATATATCCTTTACTTTAACCTAGATTACTGTATTAGCTGAGGAAAACCTTAATTATTTACACCTATATAGTTATTCATAGAGAGGCTTAATGGGAGGTATTTTAGAATGGCTAAAGCTAAGGCAATTGTATTAATTCAGACAGATATTGGTGCTGAAAATAGAGTTATGGAGCAGCTTTTCCAGATTCCTGAGGTTACAGAAGTTTATGTAATATATGGTATATATGATGTAGTAGCCATTATTGAGGCTGAAAGCCTAGAGAGAATAAGAGAGATAATCACAAATAAGATTAGGAAATTACCTGAGATAAGGACTACGTCTACAATGGTTGTTGTAGAGTCTAAGACTAAGAAAGAGAGCTAAAATAGTACATGACAAGGCATTATATCCATGTATAACTGTTTTTCATAAAATAATTTTCTTCATAAGCTAATCTATTATTTGTATACACATTATCTAAGCCAAGAATATTTTAGATATGATCGATAATCCCTTCTATGTAGTTAAGATTTTTCGAGAGGTGATTATAGTGGGAATTAATGCTGAAGAAGTAGGAATAAAAAGAAGTATTGAAGAAATTGTTGAAAATATTGAGGAATTAATTGATGAGCATAGAATGGATGATCTTAGAAAATACGTTTTAGGACTAAAGCCTTATGATCTAGTTGATGTTCTCGAGAGACTAGATAGTAATTATAGGAGAAAACTAATTGGCATCATACCTGGAAACTATTACGTAGAAATTCTTCCCCGATTATCTGAAGATCTATTGTATGAAGTTGTTATGATTAAGGGGGTTTCTAAGGTAGCTAGAGCAATAGCTGAGATGCAGCCTGATGTTATAGCGGACATTCTCGAGAAATTACCTGTTAGAATTAGGAGACAAGTAATAGCTTTACTACCACCATGGAAAGTTGAGGAAGTTGCGGAGATACTTAAATATCCACCTGAAAGTGCAGGCGGTGTAATGACTACGCGTATACCAGTATTTTCTGCTAATGAAACGGTTGGTAGAGCTCTTGAAAAATATCTTGTTAAGTATCAGCTTGGACTATATGATAGACTTGAATACGTGTATGTTGTTGAGAGCAATGGTAAGCTTATCGGATGGATAGATCTTAAAAAACTTATGGCCTCTTCAAAAGACAAGTTATTAAAAGATATAGTTCAGCCTATTCCTGCTAAGGTCCATGTGCTAGCTGATCGAGAGGAAGCTGCTAGACTAGTAATTAAATATGATCTTACTGAAATACCCGTTATAGATGAGGATGGTAGGTTATTAGGTGTTATAACTGTTGATGATATTATAGATGTTATTGTTGCAGAATCTACTGAAGAC
>CAZITZ010000011.1:7713-8882 GCA_964542295.1 uncultured Desulfurococcaceae archaeon | reverse complement strand
CACACTATATATTTGTTTAGATGAATACTTATCCTTTTCAACTGTATATACTCTGTGGGATTTCTATACAACAGTATATATTTTTACCGTAGAGTTTATCTAGTCTATACACATAGGTATAAAATGGTTGTATCACAGATAATATTTACCCTAGAAGAACTTTAATTTAGCTATAAGAATAAAATAACAGCGTACTAGAGGTGCTCCATGAAATTGGTTAAGATAATGAGATTTACATTTATGTGCCGTGATAAACCGGAATCTATAGGCGTCAAAGTCGCCATTATCGGTGCTGGTCCAGCGGGTTTATCTGCTGCAGGATATCTAGTATGTCATGGATATGATGTTGATGTTTATGATAAGCTTCCTCTTCCTGGCGGATTAATGATATTTGCCATTCCACCATGGAGAATTTCTAGAGAAGCTGTTATGGGCGGTATTAAGGAGCTTGAGGAAAAGTTTGGTGTAAAGTTCATACTTCGGACAAAGGTTTATTCTGGTACAAAGCCTGTTCATGAGGAAGGCGATGAATTTGTTGAAAAAACTATTTCTCTAGAACAACTTATCGAAGAATATGATGTAGTACTTATAACAACTGGTACATGGAGGTCAAGGATACCCCGTATACCAGGTATAGAAGCTAAGGGTGTATATACAGCGTTAGAGTATGTATATCAACATAGATTATATGAGCTAGGCCTTAGGAAGGAGCCTCCGCATCGCGGTGAGAAAGTTATAGTTATTGGTGGAGGATATTCAGCTGTTGATGCAGCTGAACAAGCTTTTAAAAATGGTGCAGAGACTTACTTAGTATATCGCCGTACAGTTAAGCAAGCACCTGCGGGTCTATATGAAATTGAAAGAATACGTAGACTTGGTGTAAACGTTATAGAATTAGCCTCACCAGTGGAGGTTATTGTTGAAAATGGTGTTGCTAAAGGTGTTAAATTCCAACGTATGAAGCTTGGCCCACCAGATGAGAGTGGTAGGCCTAGACCTATACCGATACCTGGCTCTGAATTTACACTAGAAGCAGATACCGTAGTATTTGCAACTGGGGAACGCAGTACTCCACCAGTGTCTCCTGAGGATAAGGAAGCACTTGAGAAACTAGGTATTGAACTTACTAAGTGGAATACGATCGTTGTAAACAATAATATGCAGACAGG
>CAZITZ010000011.1:3105-7613 GCA_964542295.1 uncultured Desulfurococcaceae archaeon | reverse complement strand
AGAATAATAGATCTATCTACATGTATTGGCTGTGGTGTATGTGAGGCGGCCTGCGGCTTTATCAATAACACTCCGTTTATTAAGGTTTATAGAACCAGTATAGGCCTTGAAATACCTGTTTCATGTATGCACTGCCGTAAAGCACCATGTATTGATGTATGCCCAACTGGTGCTATGACGCGTGATAAGTTTGGAGCAGTATATGTTGTTGAGAGTAAATGTATTGGCTGTATGGCATGCCTATATGCATGTCCATTTGGTATACCGGAACTCGATGCAAAGGCTAGAGTGGCAATTAAATGCGATCTATGTAGCCGTCTTAGAGAAAAAGGATTAGAGCCTGCATGTTATGCAATGTGTCCTACTGGAGCAATACTCTATGGAGAAGAACCAAGAGTTTTTGATCGGGTTAAAGAGAGAGTCGCTGAGGTATTTGCTAAGTCTCGTTTTGAAGTTCTAGGCGAGGGGGCTCGCTAGCCTATGTTAGCCGAGCTTACACACTATAATTCTATATATTTTTTATTACTTTCTTACATAATAGGAGTATTAATCATTCTCTTTAGTAATAGAGTTTCTAAGGAGAAGACAGTAATTAGTATAAAGATCCTTAGCTACATCCTTTTATGGGCTATATCCCTAGTATTATTCATGAATAGTTATATAGATAAGATATCCTTAGTATTTGGATCTATATCATTCTTCATTGTTATTCCAGTATCCATATATACTATTAGATATACTACGATCGGAAAGTATCCCCGTAACCTATCATTTACAATAGATCTATTCTCTATACTCTTAATCACAGCATTTATTTCACCAAATATATTATTCTTTGCAATTTCATGGACTCTAGCAGAGTTCATAGGTTTTTATCTAGTTAGTCTCGGCGAAGAACATAGTATTGAAGGCAGTACTAGAGCATCTAAGAGATTCCTACTAATGTCAGCAGCTACTTTTGAGCTAACATTATTTACAATGATCTATGTTAGCGTATTCATGCTTGTATCAACTCTTGCTACACAACTCAATATACTTGACGTCCTTCTAAAACCCTATTGGGAACTTGGAGCCGCTGAAACACCATTATACCTAGCACCATTACTACTAGTTGGCTTTATAGCTAAGGCTGCACAAGTACCACTACACTTCTGGTTACCTGATGCACACTCTGTAGCTCCTGCCCCTGCATCCGCCCTCTTAAGCGGCGTCATGACAGCTATGGGTATTTATGGGATATTGAGGGTTTCAATGATTGCATCTATAGGATACGATGTTATAGCTTATACTCTCATGTTCATAGGGCTTATTTCTATAATTTATGGGGGCCTACAATCTTATGTTCAAAGAGACGGTAAAAGACTTCTAGCCTATAGTACTATTGCGGGAAATGGATTTTCTATAGCTATTTTAGGCTATTATTTACTTCATAGCGGAACAGAGGTATTTACTGCATTAATTCTATCCGTAGCAGCTCATGCAGGATATAAGGCCACGCTATTTCTGGATATAGGATTAGCTGAGCAAGTAACTGGTTTAAGATTCATACATAGGTTAAGAGGCCTTGTTAAGATACTCCCATACTCTGTTCTTGCAGGATACCTAGCATTATTCTCTATAATGGGTATTCCTCCAACAGCTGGTTTTATATCTAAGTTATTAGCAGTGTTTTCAGCCATTACTGGTTTTCCAAGTATTACATGTATACTTCTCATATTATCCATAGTCTCTGCCATTGTTACATCCATACTTATTGGCCTTAGATATATAAGGATCTATTATGGCGAACCAGTATTACTATATAGTAATCCAAGAACAGATCATATTAGGATTATGGAGTATTGTACATTGGTTTTATCTAGCTCAAACCTTATATTTCCATTAATAATATTACTATATTTAGAGCCGATGATCTATATGATTCTATATGTGGTATCCATACCTCCACTACTTGTACTCATATACTCGCTCTATGTAATGGCTAAAAGGACGTGATGATCTATGGAAATAGTGATTGCCAAGTATATCTACTGGTTGATATTATTCATGTTAATTCTAGTAGCTAATATATCTCCTGATCGTAGGAGAAGATTGAGTAGAGTATTACGTTCAATAGCGTATCTTAGTATATGGATACCACTAATTCTAGGAGTTATAGAAATAGACTATCTACAGATATTCTTTATAATGCTCTGTTCCTTAGCTTGCTTAGCCATAAGCCTATATAGTGAAGGTTATTTAAGAATATTATTTGGTCGTATAGCTCCATTACAATTCATCATAGATTCTACACTTGTTCTATTAATAATGTTCTTTACTGCCTATAATTTAATTGAACTAGTAGTTCTATGGGTTAGTATCGAAATACTTGGATTTATACTAATACTTATTGAGCGGGGCATTGGTAACTGGAATATAGCTACTAAGTATCTTATATTATGTGCAACAACTGGAGATATATCGTTATTTACATGGCTTGCTATAGTATCTCTTAACCTAGGTATTGAAAAAGGCTTATTGGCAGGATTTAATGAGTTAGCCTCTATGGGGATAAGTGTTAATCCATTTATAACATTCCTATTACTCATAGGATTCACTACAAAGCTTGGACAAATACCCTTACATTTCTGGCTCGTGGACACATATAGTGAAGCGCCATCAGTAACTACAGCTATATTTAGTGGTTTAATGTCTAAAATGGCTATATACGGTATCTTGAGACTATATTATACATTATCATTAGATACTAATGTATTCATGTACCTCTTATTAATACAAGGATTATTGACAACGATTTATGGTTTCCTAATGTCGTCTGCACAAACTGATGTTAAGAAATTACTAGCATATAGCTCTATGGGTCATTACGGTGCAATGACGATGTTCATTAGTTTTCTGCCAATACTTGGAGAAGTAATTCTTATTATCACATATATCTACGTATTGTATCATGGTATAGTTAAAACCCAAGTGTTTCTCAATACAGGCTCTATAGAGTTACTAGCGAATACTAGGGAGATCTATCGTTTAGGATACCTATCACGTATAGCTAAAGAAACATATTTCTCTGTAGTTCTAGGATTTCTCTCATTAATAGGGATCCCTCCAACATTAGGGTTTCTCATGAAATTCCTTGTAGTTGCTATAGCATTCCAACTACTTACCTATGGCACATTTTACTCTTTAGCATTACTTGTAGGTATGGTATTCTCATCAATATTCTCTATAGTATATGCCATAAAGTATTTGGGTGTATATACAGGTTCTTATGCTAAAGAGGCTTACAGACCTGTTATATCTCTTGAAGATACACAATTAATTTCTGAAGAGATGTTAGCATTATCGCTTATCATAGTACCGATAATACCATTGATTAAGCTTGCTATACCATATAGTCTAGTGGTAGCTATAGTATATGGATCAAGTTTAATAGTACTCGTATTATCACTAATTATGTATCGTAGTGCCTTCATTAGAGAAGCTGATGTATGGCTCGGAGGGATTGAAGCATGAGCTCATTGGGAGCATCTGCTTTAAGGCATTTAGAGAAGCTTCTTGACAAGATTAAAAAAGGCACTAGAATCATTGGTAGAAGTCCTCCTAAGCTACTTGAATATATTATGGTAGGTATTGTAAGAGTAGGTGAGAAGATAGAAACTGGCCTTGTACATTGTATAAATTTAATAATGAAGTATTTATTGAAGTTTCAAAAATCATTATTTGAATCAGTATTACTTGCTTCTCTCTGGGCCGGATTACTCTTTACTATAGCTCTATTGGTAATAGCTATACTGAATGTATTGAGGTGAATATGTTTGATTGAGTACTTAGTATTTTCCATAGTGTTTATAGCATTATCTCTTTTAATCCCACCTTTAATGGACGGTATTGAAAGAAAAATTAGAGCCCGTGTACATAGCCGTATAGGTCCCCCTATAACACAGACATGGTATGATTTGCTTAAATTATTTGAGAAGGAACTAGTTATTCCAGAGGGAGGGCTTCATATAATAATATTATCCTTATTATATGTGATGCTTGCAATATTAACTATTGTATTTACGGTTTCTATGGTGTTAATGGGTTATCACTATGTACTCATTGTAATTATAACACTGTTCTTGTTTGTACAAGCAATATTCACTACAATACCATTTATTACATCTAATCCATTTGCCATAATAGGTGCTTCGCGAGAAGTTATACTTGCCCTAGTTAATGAAGTCTTCTTTGTAATAATACTTGGCCTCTATATGTACTTTACTGGTTCTCCCGGCCTCCTATTGGGTTCTACAAGTCTATTAAGAGCATCAGTGATCTTACTTGTGATAACATTATTTGTGTCAGCATATGTTGCCAGTGGTAGAATACCTTTTGACATAGCTGAGGCAGAACCTGAACTTGCTTCAGGAGCTCTTATAGAATTTAGCGGCCCCATATTAGGCATATTCATGTATAGTAACTTTATTAAGAGATTATTCGTAAAATTAGTCCCATCAATGCTAATA